>JANMDH010000316.1:0-16878 GCA_031376195.1 Gemmobacter sp.
GAACAGTTCGTCGATCTGATGGGCGGGCTGGGCTATCGCGGCGACAAGGGTGAACGGGTCAAGGTGCGGGCCGAGGTTGTGGCCCCTGTTGTGCCGACAGAGGTGTCAACCGCCCCGATCCCGGAAGGGGAATCGGCAAGCGAGATGGCCCCGGTGATCGAAGAACCTGTCGCCGAACCGGCCCCCGAAGTGCCGCCAGAAATTGAGGTATTCTATACTTTCGTCTGGGCTCCGCGCCCGCGCGCCAACCCGCGCCCGCCGCGCGGCGACGCGCTGCCTGCAGATGCCGCGCCACGCGCCAAGCGCAACCCGCGCCCCACCCGGCCGAAAACCGAAACGATTCTGATGACGCCCGAAGAAATCGCAGCTGCAGCAGCTGCCCGCGCTGAACGCGAGGCGGCAAGGGCCAGACCGAAACCCCAAGGCAGTCCGCGCCCGGGTGGCGGGGCACGGTCTGACGGAGGCAAACCGGATCGGCGTCCGGGGGATAAACCGGGCGGCAAATTCGGCGACAAGCCGGGCCGGGAAGAACGCCCCAAGGCGTTTGAGGCCAGACCGCCACGGGTCGATAAACCGGTTGATCCGGACAACCCTTTTGCCGCACTGATGGCGTTGAAGGGCAAGGTTTAGGGATTGACGAAATACCAGACCGGGCCTGTCAAATCTGCCGTCGGAATGCGCGCCACGATCCGCATTGACAAATGGCTCTGGCAGGCCCGGTTGTTTAAAACGCGCGGGCTTGCCACAGACATTGTTGCCGAAGGTCATTGCCGGGTGAACGGGATGAAAATCGCGAAACCTTCCCACCTTGTCGGCAGCGGTGACACCCTGACCATTCCTTGCGGCGACAGGGTCCGCCTGATCCGTGTTTTGGACATCGGCATCAGGCGCGGACCGTCACCCGAGGCACAGGCGCTTTATCTTGACCTTGATCTGCCTGCTGCGGCCCCAAGTCCGCTTGAATGATCCGTCTGGTTGGTCTAGCACAACGTCCGAAACCTTCAGACCCGAGCCGACGATGACCTATGTGGTGACTGACAACTGTATTGCCTGCAAATACACCGACTGCGTCGAGGTGTGTCCGGTGGACTGTTTTTACGAAGGTGAAAACATGCTGGTCATCCATCCGGATGAATGCATCGACTGCGGTGTCTGTGAACCCGAATGCCCTGCGGATGCGATCCGGCCCGATACCGAACCGAACATGGACGAATGGGTTACCTTCAACCGCAAATATTCGGAACTTTGGCCGGTAATCATCACCAAAAAGGATCCACTGCCGGAGGCCGAGGCGCGCGACGGGGAAACTGGTAAAATGGCGCTGTATTTTTCGGAAATGGCAGGCGCAGGCGGCTGATACATCCTGTGACACCGTCCTGCGCGGGTCGATTCGATTGCAGTGCCGCCATGCACAACCGGCATATCGCCTTATTATGTAGTGGATTCAGGCTGTTTGGCCCCCGAAGTCTATTTTCATGGCAGTTGGAATCAGGCAAAAAATGTGATATACGAATGTTACAAATAGACATGGATGCCTGACTGCCGCCTCAGATCTGATTGTCTGGGGCGCAGATTTTTGTGACTGAAAAAACAAATGGCGCGGGCGAATAACCCTGCACCATCGGTTTTGTCACTCTGGCCCCCGGTGGTACGAGGAAAACGACTGAATGACCAAAGGTAAACGGCCTGAGTTTCGTCCAAATGAATTCGTGGTCTATCCAGCCCATGGGGTTGGCAAGATCATTTCGATCGAGGAACAGGAAATCGCAGGCCTGCGGTTGGAATTGTTCGTGATCTCGTTTGAAAAAGACAAGATGACGTTGCGGGTGCCGACTCACAAGGCCACCGAAATCGGAATGCGCGCCTTGTCGGCACCCGATGTCGTGACCAAGGCACTGGACACGTTGAAGGGCAAGGCGCGTGTAAAGCGTGCCATGTGGTCGCGTCGTGCACAAGAATATGAACAGAAGATCAATTCGGGCGATCTGCTGTCGATTGCCGAGGTGGTCCGTGATCTGCACCGCACGGATGATCAGCGCGAACAAAGCTATTCCGAACGCCAGTTGTACGAAGCGGCGTTGGAACGTCTGACACGCGAAGTGGCTGCCGTATCAGGTGTCGACGAAGCCGGGGCGCAAAAGACCGTCGGATCGGTTCTGATGGGCCGCGCCGCCTGATCCAGCGATTTCGCATCTTGTAAAACCGCTGCCCTGTCTGGTGGCGGTTTTCGTTTTCGGTGTCACAGCATGGTGGTGAGTGTGCACAGGACGGCAAGTTCGCAGAGTTGCTGAACCGCACCTAGCACGTCGCCCGTTTGTCCGCCGATCTTGGCGCGTGCGATTGTGCCGATCCCCACTGTCATCAAGCCCAAAATGATCAACGCCGGGAACAGGGCAAAACCAAAGCCGGGCAATGCGATGACGCTTGCCAATCCCAATCCGGCTACCGCCGTTTGCCCCGCCGGTCTGCCGACAGTGTTTGACAAGCCAGCCCCCCGTGCGTTGGGTAAGGCCGCCTGCAGCACCGCCATCGGCGCGCGGGACAGGGCGGCAACGCCGATCAATAAGGCAAGGCCCTGACCACTGGCGATCAGGGCGGTCAGTGCCGACCAACGCGCAAGCGTGACAACAATCAACGCCATCACGCCGTAGCTGCCGATATGGCTGTCCTTCATGATTGCCAGCCGCCGTTCACGCGTCCAACCGCCCCAGAAGCCATCTGCGGTATCGGCAAGACCGTCTTCGTGCATCGCCCCCGTCACGATGGTTTGCGCGGCAAGCGCAAGGGCTGCGCAAAGGCCGGCGGGCAGCCCCAGACCGCCTGCCGCCGCCGCCATTGCCCCGGCAATCAAGCCAACCGTTGCCCCGGCGACGGGCCATGCCCAGGCGGCTGTGGCGCCTTGTGGTTTTTCGGCTGCACCAAAGCGGACAGGCAAACGTGTCAGTAAACCCAAGGCGGCGCGGACGTCTGCAGACATTTGTCTTGCCTTGTCGCGCATGTTCATCCGAATGCCCTTTCTGCGCTGGCAGCCTCTTTCAAATACGCGTAGCGATTTGCCAACCAAGGTTCAACGAAGGACGTGACATGACTGCCCCATTTACAAATATGGATGGTTTTCGCGCCGCGATGGCACAGTTGCCCGGGCCGGACCCGGTTGCACTGGATGCGGCACGCGCGCGGCAAGGGCAGTTGACAAAACCACCGGGATCACTGGGACGGCTGGAGGATCTGGCAGTTTGGTATGGCGGTTGGCGGGGCACGGATCGCCCACGGATAAGTCAACCGCAAGTGATTGTCTTTGCAGGCAATCACGGGGTGGCGTTACGAGGCGTTTCAGCTTTTCCGGCTGAGGTAACGGCGCAGATGGTGGGCAATTTTAAGGCTGGCGGGGCTGCGATCAATCAGTTGGCCAAGGTATTCGGGGCCACGATGCATGTTGTGGCGCTGGACCTTGATCGCCCTACAAGGGACTTTACCACCGCCCCGGCGATGACTGAAGATGAGCTGGTTACGGCACTTGCGGCAGGATGGGGGGCTGTGGATGGTGCTGCAGACCTGCTGGTCTTAGGCGAAATGGGCATAGGCAACACCACGTCTGCGGCGGCAATTGTGGCGGCCCTTTTTGGCGGTGATGCAGGCGTCTGGACAGGACGGGGGACCGGTGTTTCTGATGCGGGGCTTACCCTGAAAACGCAGGTGGTGGCCGAAGGTCTGGCGCGGCATGCGGGCGTCTTGAACGATCCGTTGCAGGTGCTGCGCTGCCTGGGGGGACGCGAGATTGCGGCGATGGCGGGTGCGATGGCCTGTGCGCGGGTCCTGCGGATACCCGTAATCCTTGACGGCTTCATCGCCTGTGCTGCGGCAGCCGTGCTGCATCAGTTGACGCCGGGGGCCTTGGACCACACCGTCGCGGGCCATGTCAGTGCCGAAGGGGCGCATAGGGCTTTGCTGGGCAAGCTCGGCAGAGCGCCGTTGCTGGATCTTGGCCTTCGCTTGGGCGAGGGGTCAGGCGCTGCCTTGGCCATCTCGATCCTGCAGGCCGCAGTTGCCTGTCATTCCGGCATGGCCACCTTTGCCGAAGCGGGGGTTGCGGCGGGGTAGGCCACCCGGCTATTCCGCCGCCTGATCAGCCGGGCGTGTTTCCTCCAACCCGCGGATCAGCGAACTTTCCATATCCCGGTTGAGTTCCTTGGCCCGCTCGATATAGGCCTTGTTCTGTTCCACTGGTTGCCCCGGCACCCACAACTGCGCCAGTTCCCGCAGACCCGCACGATCCACCTTGAAAAACGTCTGCGCCAGTGTTGCCGCCTCGTATTCGGTGAAGCCCATGTTTTCCAGAACATAACGCCCAGCCCGTATGGACGAGTCAAAGGTTTCGCGCACGATATCGTTGGCGCCCGCCTGAAACAGTTCGTAGGTATGGACCCGGTCATACGCCCGCGCCACGATGTGCAGATCGGGTCGGGTCCGGCGCGCAAAACTTACGATATTGGTGGCCTTTTCCCTGTCATCGACCGCAACCACTAGAAGGCTTGCCTCGCGCAGACCTGCCGCCTCCAGCAGTTCTGGTCGCGTCGGGTCGCCGAAGTAACCCTTCACGCCAAACTGGCGCATCGTCTCAATCATGACCGGATCGCTGTCCAGCACCACGGTGTTGATGCCGCTGCCCCGCACCAGACGGTTCACCACTTGGCCAAAGCGCCCGATGCCTGCGATGATCACCGGCCCGCGTTCGGCAATCTCGTCCGGTTCCAGATCATCGCCCGCATCATGGATCCGGCGCGACACGCGTTCATAAAGAATGAATAACGCGGGTGTCAGCAGCATCGACAGGCTGATCACCAGCAGCGTCGTTTGCGCAATCGCTGCCGGCAGGATGGTCTGTTGAAGCGCAAAACTGACCACGACAAAGCCAAACTCACCCGCCTGCGCAAGGCTGAGCGTGAACAATACCCTGTCCCGCCCCAGGATTTTGAACGGCAGGGTCAGGCCAAGCAGGATCAGCCCCTTTATCACGATCAAGCCCAGGGTCAGCCCCAACAGCGTCAGAGGTTGGGCGGCGATGAGATCCATGTTGATGCCGACGCCGACGGTCATGAAAAACAGACCCAACAGGATGCCCTTGAAGGGTTCGATATCGGCTTCCAGCTGATGCCGGAATTCCGAGTTCGCCAGAACAACACCCGCCAGAAAGGTACCAAGCGCAGGTGACAGGCCGACCATCATCATCAGAAAGGCAATGCCCAGGACGAGGAACAGGGAAAAGAACGTCGACATTTCCGGCAGGCGGGCTGCGTGGATAAACCGAAAGGCCGGGCGCTGCAGGAAATAGCCGCCGACCCCGATGGCGGCCACAGTGCCGAGGGTCAGCAATGTGCCTGCCCAACCGGGCAGGGATTGCACAAGGCTAAGGATAGGGGCGGCGACGCTGGCTTCGGTCGTGGGGTCGTTCGTTACCCGTGGCACCCCTGTCGCCAAAAGCGGGATCAGCGCAAGCATCGGGATCACGGCCAGATCCTGTGCCAGCAGGACAGTAAAGGTGGACCGCCCGCCATTCGTACGCATCAGGTTCTTTTCGGTCAGGGTCTGCAGGACAATGGCCGTCGACGACAGCGACAACAGCAGTCCCAATGTCAAGCCGATCTGCCAGCTTTGGCCCAAGGCGATGACAGTGGCGGTGATCGCCAGGGCCGTCAGCCCAATTTGCAGCCCGCCCAGACCGACCAGACGATGCCGCATGCCCCACAAAGCGCGTGGGTCGAGTTCCAACCCGATCAGGAACAGCATCATTACCACGCCGAATTCGGCCACATGCTGCAGGTCTGCGGCATCACTACCGAAAAAGGCCATGGCAGGCCCCAGCAGTATTCCGGCAACAAGATAGCCCAGCACCGACCCTAACCCGAACCGGACCGAGAGGGGGACAACGATGATTGCAGCCCCCAGATACAGGCTGGCAAGAAGCAGAAAACCGTCCATCCCCATCCTTTCCCAATCGGTTCAGCAAGACAGGATGCCATAGCACCTTGAATGATTTCTGACACATCGTCCCAAAGACTTCACCAATATTGGTACAAGGCTGCACGTTGGGCAACCGGATCAATGATACTGCAGGATCGTCCATGAATATGGCAAGACCGTAATGCCGGTCACCGCCCGATGTCCACGCCCGCCGGCACAAAAGCCTGCTGTTTTGTTTGTGGTTTGCGGGTCACCCTGTCGGCAGGGTCAACGCATAGATACGACCGCTTTTCTGATAGCGGACTTCGCTTGCAGTGATCGCGGCAACGGTGCCGCCATCAAAGCGGTCCCCGACCTTGACCTTTTTGTAACGCCCGTTGGATTGCCGGATCAGCGCATAGCGTGCGTTTGACGTGCCATAGACACCGATCAGGTTTACCTTGGACAGATTGATCGCGTTTGCAAATGTCGCGCGTTTGGCCACGGTACCGCTGCTAGCCACGCGGGCACCGCCACCGTCGTCTTCGGGTTCCGAATCCGCCTCGGGTGCCGTGACGACGGTGGGTTCGTCTGCCGGGGTCGGTTTGCGCACGCGCAGCGTGGCTTGTCGGGTCGGTTCTTCGGCGGGTGCCGGATCGGGGGTTGCCTCGGCCACAGGCTCGGGCGGGGCATCGCGGACGGCGGCTGCCACGGCTGCCTCGACCGCTTTGCTGAAATTGCCGGGGCGGGGGGCCGGTCGCGCGGATATCGCAAGGGCAAGCGGGCTGACCGGCCCGTTGCCAGCCACGGCGGCGATGGAGGCTGCCGCCGTCTGCCCTTGGGCCGTCGTGCCAAGCGCGATCACGCCAGCGGGCCGCGCACGCGGGCGGGAACTGGCCAGCCGGATATCTGCGGCAGGTGGCGGCAGGCTTACGGCAGCATCGTCCGGGTCAGGCGCGGGTGCCGTTGCGGCGGGCACCAGACCTTCTGGACGTCCGCGCGGGCGGGACCCGGCCAGCGCCGGATCCGACGCAACAGACAAAGCCGCCGGAGCGGCGGCCTCGGGGTCCGGGGGCGTTGTCGGGATCGTTCCGGCGAGATCGACCAAGGGCGGACCATTAGCCGTCGCCACCCGCAAGGCGGCGGGTCTGGGGGGCGGTTCCTTTATCGGTCGCCCGGAAAACAAGGTAATACCGTCCGGTGTAACGATTCCGTCCACAGTGGGCTGGATGCGACCCAGACTGTCGAATTGGTACTGCGTGCCAAAAGGGGGTGGGGCCAGTTGTGCCGGAGGTACGTTCTCGGGGCCTGCCTCCGGACCGGGCAGGACCAAAGCCCCTTGCGACAGCGGCGGGGCATCCATTGTTGCCAGAAATATCTCATCCTGCGCGTCGGAACTGGCGATCGGGGCTTGCCCCCCGGTGCCGGACGCCACAGGCACAGGTCGGGCTTGGGGTGTCAGGTCGGCTTCTGCCGCAGGAATGGCCGTCGCCACGGGCACTGATGCCGTTTGAAACGGCGGGGGCGGATCGTCCGGCAGGTCTGCTTCCAGCAGGTCCGATTCGGTCACGCCATCGACTGCGCCGACAAAATCCGCCGGGTTCTGGGCGTCGGCCAGCATTTCATCTTCGATTGCGGGGGGAGGCATGATCGAGCCGTCGGGCTGAACAGACACCGCCGGAGCGGATGCCGTTTCCATCACAGCCTCTTCCCCCGATGAGGCGAGGTAGAACGATGACCAAGCGGCAACCATCGCCAGCAGGAGCAACAGAATACCCGTCAGGATCAGCCCCAGAAAGCGCGGCCTTCCACGCTTGGGGGCGGCCCTGCTGCCAAGCCCCATTGAGGGGCTCATTGGCGGATTGGTGTTGCGCGCGGCAGTCGCGTTGCGCGGATCGGTGATGGGTGAGGTCAATTTGGCGCGCCGCTCGGCGGACAGGCCGACAATTCCCGGCGCTGTCACTTTGCCTGCAATCGGTTTGTCGAATTTAGGCGGCGGCGGCGGTGGCAGGCCGACTTTCGGTTTTGCACCCGGCAGGGCCACTTTGGTAGCAGGAACCGGGAAGCCGGATTTCAGGGGGGGTGTGGGCTGACTGTCCGCGCCTTCAGCGCCTGGTGTTTGCCGCCGGCTGGTGAATGTCGGCGCAATCGGTGCAATCTCTGGTTTGGTCTCGTCAGACAACGGTTCCACATCCAGCGCCACGGGGGCATCCGCCTCGTCCGCCTCCACCTCGTCCAACCTAGGCTCGTGCCCCATTGCCCTCTCGGTGGGCTCTTCAGGGGGAATGTCGGCATCGGCAAATACCGGGCTTGCCGCATCGTCCCGCGCTGCTTTGGTCACGGCAACAGGGTCTGGTTCAACTGGATCGCTGTCAGGTTCCGACGCTGATTGCGGTGCGGTATCATCCGTGAGGGGCGGGGCCTCCGGCACAGCCGCCTCTGCCACAGGCGGCTCGGACGGCACTTCGGCGATGACCGGCAGCGTCTCGGGGTCAGACAGCGCTTCGGGCCCGGCAGTCGCATCAGCCGTCCCGATGGCCAACTCCGGCCAAAGGTCTTCGGGTATCTTGAACGGTTCGCGTATGTCCGCCGGGGCCGCATTGTCCGGGCTTTCGCCTGCAGTGAAATCTTCAACCTCGGCCACGTCCGGCAGCGGGGCGACAGGCGCTTCAGCCCGGGGCATTTCCCCCGCCACAATCGTCACCGCGTCGGAATCACGTTCAACCTTTTCGCCGGGCTGCAACCAACCGTCCGCCTTTGCAGCTTTGCCGAAAAACGGCTCGCCGTCGAAAGCGTCCGCATCCGGTATCGCCACAAACGATACCGCGTTGAATTTATGCTGCGCCGCAAACTGCTCGGCTTCTTCCAGCGTTTCGCGCGCCACAACGGCCACCTTGACCATCGGGCCATCGCCACACCAGTCAAATACCAGATCATCCACGGCATAGGGCGTCCGCCCCTCCAGCGCCTTTTTGATCTGATTGCGCCGCTTCGTATCTGTCGGGCCCGGTGCCTCAACCTCATCATACAGAATCTGGCTGCTGGGGATCACCAGTTTGGTCGTAAACCCTGCAGGCGACAGGCCAAGTGCGGATTTGCGCAGATAGGTCAACGCCTCGCCCAGATCGGGGGCGTCGATGGCGGCATTTCCCACCTCCAGCCAGCCCCGCGAGGTGCGGTGCAGCAGGCCGATGCTGTCATGGGTCAGGTTCAGGGCGAAGTTTGGTTTCATTGCATGGGTCTAACACAAGTTTCGACATGGCGGCAAAGGTCAGTCCCCAGCCCATCATCTTTCTATAGCAGCTTTCCGCCGAATGAAAGAAAAGGCGACCGGTCAGGGATGTCTTCTTGCGGTGCCGCAAATATCTGCGTGCTTGGTGCCGCAGGCCGGCCTCGCAGGGGCACCTTAGGAATTATTTCGCTGATGCGCCAAGGATCGGCTTGCGGCCTGCGTCCTATCCGGTGAAATGTCGCGACATTCCAAGGAGGGATAATTATGCGCGTTCTGAATTCTTTGATGCTGGCCTCGGCCCTTAGTTTGTCGATAGCGGGGTTGGCCAATGCGCAGGTTCTGCCGCCAGCGAATATCACTGTAACGGGGGAAGGCCGGGTCGACAGTCCGCCAGATATGGCGACGATTTCGCTGGGTGTGACGACCCAAGGCGCAACCGCGGCCGAGGCGATGTCGGCCAATTCGGCGCAACTGGCAACCGTGCTGGCGAACCTGAAAACGGCTGGGATCGAAGATCGCTTTATCCAGACCTCCGGTCTTTCGCTGAACCCGAACTGGTCGAACAATTACTCGAGCGAAAACGGTGAGGCACCAAAGATCGACGGATATGTGGCGTCGAACATCCTGACGGTGCAGGTTAATGCAATCGATACTTTGGGGGGCGTTCTGGATGCAGCCGTGTCTGATGGGGTCAATACGCTGAACGGGGTGACGTTCGGGCTGAAGGAACCAAAACCGTTGCTGGACGCGGCACGCAAATTGGCTGTGGCAGACGCCAAAGACCGTGCAACCCTGCTGACAGGCGCAGCGGGGGTGACCATCGGGCCGATCATGACGATCAGTGAAAGCGGTGGCTATGCCCCCCCCGGCCCGATGTTCAAGATGGATCAGGCGGCCGAGTCCGTTCCTGTTGCGGCAGGTCAGGTGTCGACCTTGGTGTCGGTGACCATCACCTGGGAAATCGCACAGTAGTGCAAACTTCGGCGGCGGATTATTCCGCCGCCGGGTCTTTGATTACGCCGTGGCCAGCGCCAGCGCCTGATCCAGATCGGCGATGATATCGCGCACATCCTCGATCCCGATCGACAGGCGCACCAGGTTTGGCCCGGCGCCGGCGGCAATCTGTTGTTCTTCGGATAACTGCCGATGCGTGGTGGATGCGGAATGGATCACAAGCGACCGCGTATCCCCAAGGTTGGCCACATGGCTGAACAGCTTCAGGTTATCCACCAGCTTGACGCAGGCCGCATAACCGCCCTTCACCGCAAAGGTGAACAGGCCCCCGGGACCCTTTGGTGTGATCATCTTGGCCAGATTGTGATAGGGCGATGATTTCAGACCGGGGTAGGTCACGAAATCCACGCGCGGGTCATTTTCCAGCCACTCGGCCACCACCTGGGCATTTTCGACGTGTCGCTGCATCCGCAGCGACAGGGTTTCGATCCCCATCAGCGTGTAATGCGCGCCCTGCGGGTTCATCGTCATGCCAAGGTCGCGCAGACCGACCGCAATAGAATGGAAGGTGAAAGCCATGGCCCCCAGCGCGCCGTGAAAATTCAGCCCGTGATAGGCGGGTTCGGGTTCCGACAGCGACGGGAACTTGCCCGATGCCGACCAGTCGAATTTGCCGCTGTCCACCACGACCCCGCCGGTCACGGTGCCGTTGCCCGTCAGGTATTTCGTCGCTGAATGCACGACCAGTGTGGCCCCGTGTTCGATGGGGCGGCACAGATAGGGGCTGGCCGTCGTGTTATCCACGATCAACGGCAGGCCCGCGTGGTTCGCGACCCGCGCGATGGCATCCAGATCGCTGATCGCCCCGCCCGGGTTGCAGATGGTTTCGCAGAACAGCGCGCGGGTATTGTCGTCAATTGCGGCGGCGATGGCCTTCGGGTCATCAAAATCAACGAATTTGGCGGACCAGCCGAATTTGCGGATCGTGTTGGAAAACTGCTGGATCGTGCCGCCGTACAGCCGGGTGGAGGCGACGACATTACAGCCGGGGCTCATCAGCGGGAACAGTGCCATGATCTGTGCCGCATGGCCGGATGAACAGCAAATAGCCCCCGCCCCGCCTTCCAACGCGCAGACCCGGTTGGCGAGCGCGGAGACGGTTGGGTTCGTCAGGCGGGAATAGATGTAGCCCACTTCCTGCAGATTGAACAGTTTCGCGGCATGGTCCGCATCGCGGAACACATAAGCCGTCGTCTGGTAAATCGGCACCTGCCGCGCGCCGGTGGCGGTGTCGGGGGCGGTGCCTGCGTGAATTTGCAGTGTGTCAAAGCCAAGGGTTGTCATAATCGTCTCCTCCGATGTTTTGCGGGACGCTAGGCCAAGATTGCGCAAACCTCAATGATTTCGGCCTGCACAGAGGAAAAGGGAAATTTTTGCTGGAAATGACCGGTTTGGTGGCCGATCATTTTTTCTGTTGCAGGCCACAACAACGATCTGATTTCGGCAATGCCGTTACAGATTGCTGGAACGCAGGTACTAGGCCCGGTCATCCTTTGGGCTGTCCATCACCACATAGGTTGTGACGCGCGCGACATGGGGCAGGGTGCCCAGCACCTCGGTATGAAAATGCTTGTAAGCGGCCAGATCCGCCGCCTCCACCCGCAGCAGGTATTCAACCGTGCCGGTGATGTTGTGCAGTTCGCGCACTTCCGGGGACCGGCTGATCGCGCGTTCAAAACCATCCTGTGCGGACTTCGTGTGCACCGAAAGGCCCACCGTCATATAGGCGACAAAGCCGATCCCGAGTTTTGCGGGGTCCAGAACCGCGCGGTAGCCTTTGATCACCCCGCTGCGTTCAAGATCCTGCACCCGACGCAGGCAGGCGCTGGGCGACAGACCCACGCGGTCCGCCAAAGCCAGATTGCTGATCCGCCCATCGCGGGCCAGCTCGCGCAATATACGTTCGGAAATGGCATCAATTTGCATCATTGATTGCAAGAATAAGCCAAACACGCTGCAAATCGCAACCCCACGTCGCCCATCTGCTGAAAAGATGTATCCATGACACAGGAAATCCTTTTTGGCCTTCTGGGCTTTGCCTTCGTGACCTCGATCACACCGGGGCCGAACAACCTGATGCTGATGACATCCGGCGCGAACTTTGGATTTTCCCGGACGATTCCGCACATGCTCGGCGTCAGTCTGGGCCATGCGCTGATGGTGTTTCTGGTCGGCCTGGGACTGGGACAAGTCTTTCAGGTTTGGCCTGTCTTGAACACCGGGCTGAAAGTCGTCTCCGTCCTGTATATGATTTGGCTTGCCTGGAAATTTGCACACGCAGCGGCCCCCGGCGACGGTGCAGCCAACGCCCGCCCGATGACATTTCTGCAAGCCGCCGCTTTTCAATGGCTGAACCCCAAGGCGTGGGCCATGGCGTTGGGGGCCATTGCCGCCTACGCACCAGATCAATCGGTCGTTGCCTACGCGCTTGTCGCGGTGGTGTTTTGTGCGACCAACCTGCCCTCCGTCTCCGTCTGGGCCTACGGCGGCCAAAGGGTGCGGCAGTTCCTGACCAATCCGCGCCGTCTGACCCTGTTCAACTGGACGATGGCAGTGCTGTTGGTTGTTTCGCTGATCCCGGTGTTGCTGCACTAACGAAACGACAATACTTATCGGAACCACAGCCCTTCACGTTTGATCTGGTTACGGATCATCTGTTCCTTGCGGGGTAGGTCCGTACGATCAAACAACGCCCGAACCTCGGCCCCTTTGCCCTGATAGATCAGCTTTTTGAACGGCTCGTATTCCTTCAGCACCCGCTTTACCATATTCGGTGCCGCCACCTGTTCCAGCACTTCAACCACCCGGTCACTTTCGCGCGCATACAGCAACGGCAGCGCGCGCCAGTGGCAGGTGATATCCCCGTCCATCCCGGCGAGCGCCGGGCCCGGCCGGCCGCCGCCGAACGAATGAACGACAAGCGGCAGGGCAATCTGATCCAGCCACGGATCCAGTTTCTGAATACTCAGTTCTTCTAATGGGTTAGATTGTATTTCACGCGTGCAATTCAGAAACCGTTCCCCAAATGCGTGCGGGCTTTTGTGAAAGAACCAGCCCGCGTTAAAGTAAAGATAGCGCTGCCAATATTCATCGGGATGCGCCAGATCAAGGCTGGAGGCGAAGTCGAGCCCGAATCGGTCATACAGGGCCTTCCACGTCGCACCATACCCCGGCCCGTAAAGTTCGATCTGCGGCCAGGTGTTTTCCCGCCGCATCGACGCACTGGGGCGGGCGAAATCAAATGCCACTTGATCAATCGGCCCCGTGATCAGCGTGTCTGTGTCCAGAAACAGAAAAGGTGCGTCCGGCAGGGCGGCCAGTGCCTCAATCTTGTTGCCATAGGGATATGACGCCCCGAACACCCGGTTCTCAAAAGGCAGAAATTCAGCGCCAAGGTTGGTCAGCAAATCGCGTGTCGCCCCATTCGTCACACGCGGGTCGCGCGGCCAAAGCGGGCTGGGCTGCGGTTCCGCCAGATACAGCTTGCCCGTGAAATTCGGGGCCATCGCCCGCAGGGATGCTGCCAGCAGAACCGCCTCGTATTGCAGGCGGCCTGACTGCACGACGGCCATGATATTAAAGGGGGACGGCTTGGTAGGGGGGACTGACATCATCACTCGCATTGAACTGAAAGCGCAGTATAGAATCGAAGGCGCCGGACCAAAAGAAAAAGCACGAGCTGGTGTGCGATCAACTTTGAAGGCGCGGCGATGTTGGCCCCTAACTGGGTGTGAACCGCAGGCTCAGGCAGGACATGCCGCCGTCCAGTTTCGCACATTCGCTGTTGCCGATGATGCGTAGATCGTAACCCGCTTTAGCCAACATATCGGCGGTGCGCGGAAAACCTGCAGGCATCAGAACAATGTCGTTGAACCGGATCGCGTTGGCACAGGCGTCTTCCCCCTGTGCTGTGTGGATCATGCGGTAGCCGTCAAAACATCCCGATGCCGCAAGGCGTGGGGTGGCGAGGATGGTTTCTGCGTCCAGCAGCGAACAGTCGGTTTTGAAATGCAGAACGCCGGGCGGGGTGAACACCTCGCGCACCTGATGTCCCCATGGGGTCACAAGCCGGATCAGTTCAGCCACACCAGCGGCGTCGGTGCGGGCGGACCTGCCCACCAGAATTTCGCGCTCCGTCACCAGAATATCGCCGCCTTCGATTCGTCCGGGTGCGACGACATGGGCGACATTCGTATAAAGTGCCGCCAGATGCGGGGCCATTTCGCCGGCTTCGCCCAGTCGTGTGGGCGCACCCGGGCGCATGACAATGGCACCTTGCGGCAGGCACAGGGCAGTGTCTTCCACAAAAACTGAATCTGGATACGCGTGCAGGGCAGGTAGTTCCATGACGATTGCCCCGGTTGATCGGAGGGCAGTGACGTAGTCTGAATGATGCTGTTCCATCAGGATCAGGTCGGGCGTGCCAGTATCAACGGCGCGCAGGCCATCAATGATCGACGCGGCAGGGCGGCGGACAATTGCACGCGTGAAACGAAAGGAATGGTCGGACATCGGACTTCCCTGCAGATTAGGCTGCATCGGCGTACCAGACCCGGCGCGCCCGCTGCAACGGGGAAACGCCCTCGGATCGCCGGATGGCAAAAGCAGACCGCCTTTTGCCGCGTAGAAAGTTCAGTGTTGGCATTTTCCGGAATGGATTTCTGGCGATGTCTTACCTCGGGATTATTCCTCTGCCGATTTACACTGACCCCTGCGGATAGGCTTGCCCCGATGATGCAGTGACCATCTGGATCAAAATACTAAAACCACCTGCAGAACGCGTTTTTACAGCCCAAGCCTAATCGGCAGCGTGATATCGACCCGCAACCCGCCGAGCGCCGACGAATCCAAAAGTTCCAATGTCCCGCCATAGGCCTGCACAATGTCAGACGCTATGGCGAGCCCGAGCCCCGTGCCACGGGTGGCTGTATCCAATCGGCCGCCGGGGCGCAGCGCCTCGATCCTGTCTTTGGCCGGGACGCCCGGGCCGTCATCTTCGATTTTCATCACCGTTACTCTGTCAGTCTGGAACGCCGAGAGGTTCACCTGCGAGCGGCAGAATTTAAGCCCGTTTTCAAGGATATTGCCCAGAACTTCCTCCACATCCTGTGCATCCATTGAAACCTTCAGATCGCCGGGAACGTCCATCCGCAGGGTGCGGGCTGCGTTTTCAGGCATCGATTCAAAAAGCCTTGTCAGACGGCTGGCCGAATTCCGCAGATTGGTGGCAGTCTGTACCGGCGCTGCAAAATTCGCCGCACGCACCCGCGCCAACGACCGGATGATCTGCGCGTCGATCCGATCCAGCGCTTCCTGAGCGACCGCGGTCTGCTCTCCGCCCGATGCGAAGTTGACGAGTTCATTGCGCAGGATGGCCGAGGGCGTCTTGAGCGCATGAGCAAGGTCCGCCCCCTGCAATCGTGTCCGTTCTATGATGTTTCGGTTTCGTGCCAGCAGTGTATTGATGTCTTGCACCAGAGGAGAGACCTCTTCGGGGTATCGACCCGGGTCCAGAGTTTCGCCGCTGTCCCAGCGTTGGTTGATTTCGTCGCGCAAAGTTGTCAGGGGGCGGAGCACCGCCGATGTCTGGAGAACGGCAATCATCAGCCCCAACAGCCCGATAATCGCAAATCCAGCCAGCATACTTTTGCGCACCTCCCATCGTTCGGCGTAAAGCTGGCTAAGCGAATTTGCCACTGCTACGGTCAGCGGAGCGCCGCCATCGGGCGTAATCTGCCGCCACGCAAGGCGCACCTCACCGTCTGGCCCCGCGCTGTTGCCAAAGCGCAGGTCGGCGGTCGCCTCCGGCACCGATAGAATGGCATCAAACAGCGAACGCGAGGTCAAGATAAGCCCCTCGCCGCCGGTGACCTGCCAGTATTGGCCCGAATACGGCCGTTCATACAACGGATTGGTCAGTTCTGACGCAATCGCATCTGCCTCCAGCGCGCCGTTAGCCAATGCCACGATAAGCTGCAGATGACGCTCTGCCAGATCCGTATCAAAGCGGCGCAGGGCAATGTCATCGACCCGTTTGACAAGTATCAGCGCACCCACAAGGATCGACAGCACAGATAACAGGATCCCCGACAGAATGGCGCGCCGACGCAAGGATCGCATTACGCAGCGTCAATCATATAGCCTCGGCCTCGTATCGTTCGGATCACTTCAACCCCTAACTTTTTGCGCAGTCGGGCGATAAACACGGCAATTGTATTGGAATCCCGATCGCCATCATAGGCGTAAATATGCTCTGAAAGTTCGGTGCGCGACACAAGCCGTCCAGCATTATGCACTAGGTAGGTCAGAACGGCGGCCTCTTGCGCCGTCAGATCGACAGCCATCCCATTCGCCATCGCGCGGCCCATTCTGATATCAAAACTGAGCCCCCCCACTTCGAACAAAGGCGATTGCTGGCCCATCCGGCGTCGCAGCAGTGCGCGGACACGGGCCAGAAGTTCGGCCATGTGGAACGGCTTGGTGATGTAGTCGTCTGCACCTGCATCCAGCCCGTCCACGCGCGCAGACCAGCCATCCCGCGCCGTCAGAATAAGGACGGGGATCGTGATCTTCTGACTGCGCCAGTCCCGCAACACCGAGATACCATCGCGTTTGGGCAGGCCCAGATCGAGGATGATCACATCATAAGGTTCGGTCGCACCCAGAAAAGCGGCTTCTTCGCCATCCTGAAC
>JANMDH010000350.1:0-12950 GCA_031376195.1 Gemmobacter sp.
TGCGCAGATCATGGCTGACCCCCGACAGCATCAACGTCCGCTGTTCGATCTGCCGCTCGATCCGGGCCCGCATATCCAGAAAGGCGCTGCCCGCCGCCCGCACTTCCACCGCGCCACCGGGGCGATATTCTGCATGCCGCCCTTTGCCGAAGGCATCCGCCGCCATCGCCAGCCGCTTGATCGGGCGCAACTGATTTCGCAGGAAAATATAGGCGATCACCGTCATCAGGACCGACGTGAAGATCATCAGCACCAGCAACTGATGCGGATTTGACGCCGAAACCCGTTTGCGATCCACCGTGATCGCGACCGGCCCGCGCGACGTGTCGACCCACAAGCGCACCTCGCCGGGATCGCTGGCAAGGTCCACGGCCCGAAGGCCCGGCACCTCGGCCCGCAACGTATCAATCACGGTCCGCCCCGTCAGATCTAGCAGGGGCAGGCTGTCCACCTGCGCCTGCACCGGCCCCGCGGCCGCGATGCGCATCTGCATATCCGCCGCCAGTGCCGCCCCCTGGTCCACCCCCAAGGCAAGTGCCGCCTGCACCGCGCCCAGTTCAATCGCCACGCCATGCGTCATCTGCTTGGTCACCCGGTCGAAATGCCGCTGGATGAAAGCGATGGACACGACGAGTTGAATCGTGACGATGGGCACGATCAGGATCAGGGCCGCGCGGGCATACAGGCTGCGCGGCAGCAGGGATTTGGGGCGTATCATGGGTATGATCCTAACGGCCCCGGCCCGGTGGCGAAAGGGGGCAGACGTGAACAGGCAAACCGGCAGGGCGGATTGGATTGCCCCTGATCTGCGCTGCGTGCTGGCACCAAACCCGTCGGCGATGACGGAACGCGGAACGAATACATGGTTGTTGGGGCGCGGTGAGGTCGCGCTGATCGACCCCGGCCCCGATGATCCGGCCCATCTTGCGGCGATCCTTGCCGCGCTGGCCCCGGGGGAGGCGATCACAGCCATTCTGGTCACCCACGCGCATCTGGACCATTCCGCGCTGGCCCCTGCCCTGTCAGCCGCGACGGGGGCCCCTGTGCATGCCTTTGGCCCCGCAAGTGCAGGCCGCTCGCCCCGGATGCTAGCACTGGCTGATCAGGGAATGAAGGGCGGCGAAGGCGTGGATCGCCGCTTTCACCCCGATGTGACCCTTACCGACGCAGCACAGGTCACAGGCCCGTGGGGCAGCATCACCGCAATTCACACGCCGGGGCATTTCGCGGGGCATCTGAGTTTCGCTTGGGGCGACCTGCTGTTTCCGGGCGATCAGGTCATGGGCTGGTCCAGCAGCCTGATCTCGCCCCCGGATGGTGACATGGCCGCGTACATGGCCTCGCTCAGCCGTCTTTCGATGGGCACGTGGGTCACCGCCTATCCCGGCCATGGCCCGCCAATACCCGACGTCGCGTCCCGCCTGTCGGAACTTCACCAGCACCGAAGGACGAGAGAGCGCGCGATCCTGATGGCCCTGGGGGCTGGGCCCCTGTCCCTGCCCGCTCTGACCGCCGCCGTCTACACCGATACGCCACGCGGCCTGATCCCGGCGGCCAAGCGCAACACGCTTGCGCATCTGATTGATCTGCATGACAGAAATCTGGTTCTGGCCAGCCCCGCCCTGCACCCCGATTCCCGGTTCAGCCGGCGCTGACACAGCCACAGATTTCCCACAAAAGCCTCTGGACGCCCCCCGACCTGCTTGCTATAGACCCCCCACGCGTTCCGGCGTAGCTCAGCGGTAGAGCAGTTGACTGTTAATCAATTGGTCGTAGGTTCGATCCCTACCGCCGGAGCCAAAAAATCCAATATGTTCA
Source organism: Gemmobacter sp. (assembly GCA_031376195.1). Taxonomy (GTDB): domain Bacteria; phylum Pseudomonadota; class Alphaproteobacteria; order Rhodobacterales; family Rhodobacteraceae; genus JANPIX01. The sequence goes on from JANMDH010000350.1 coordinate 1,819, forward strand.
TTGTGATGACGGCCACACAAGCGGGTGGGCGTGGTGGATTTTATGCGGTTCTGCAGCAAAAAGGCGTCTGCAAATCCAGAAGCACCGTCGATCACATAAGAAACCGGAACAGCGACAGCACCGTCAGTGGCCGTTTGTCGGAAACGGTTGATTGCATCCGCCGCACGCGATACCTCGGTTTTCGACAAGAGGGAATTTGCAATGACCGACATCGTGATGAACCCCATTCCGGAGCGCAAGCGCGGGTCGGGTGTGAAGTTGGTTTATCACCTGCTGCGCGACGAAATCCTTGATCTGACGTTGCCGCCCGGCAGCCCGATCGACGAGGTGCAACTGGCGGAGCGGTTCTCGATGTCGCGCACGCCGATCCGCGAAGCGCTGGTGCGGCTGGCAGGAGAAGGTCTGGTCGATACTTTGCCCAACCGATCCACCATGGTGTCGAACATCGACTTTTTGAACCTGCACACTTTTTTCGATGCGATCACGTTGATGTACCGCGTGACCACACGATTGGCCGCCGAGCATCACCGCCCGGAAGACCTGCAGATCATCAGCGCCCATCAGGTGGAATTTGCCAATGCGGTTGCGGTGCAGGACGCGCTTGCGATGATTGCCACCAACCGCGATTTTCATGCGGCGATTGCCGAAGCGGGACGCAATCCCTATTTCACCGCCCTTTTTTGTCGGTTGCTGGATGAGGGGCGGCGTATCCTTCGAATGTATTACCAGTCTTTCGGTGATCGCCTGCCGCAGCGCTATGCTGACGAACATGAAGAAATGATCAAAGCCATCGCGGCGCGCGACGTGGAGGCGGCAGACCGTCTTGCCAAAAGCCACGCCGATCAGATCGTTCGCCAAATTCAGCAGCTTTTCGCGCGCGACCAGAGGCAGGATATCACGCTCTGACCTCTGTCTATTTCTTGTCGACAAATAAAATGCAAAACATATAGTGGTGCTGTGGAGAGATTCGCGCACCACTTTTTGGTGTCCCGTGGATCATTGGAGTCAAAAGGTTCATGAGGAGAACGCAATGAAATCCGCGATTTTTTCCGGCGTCATTCCTGCGCTGATGACCCCGTGCAAACCTGACCGCACGCCCGATTTTGATGCGCTGGTCCGCAAGGGCCAGGAGTTGATCGGGGCAGGCATGTCTGCCGTCGTCTATTGCGGATCCATGGGGGATTGGCCGCTGTTGACGGATGCACAACGGATGGAAGGCGTCGAACGGTTGGTCAACGCGGGCCTTAAGGTAATCGTCGGGACGGGTGCGGTGAATACAAGGTCGGCTGTGGCGCACGCCGAACATGCCGCAAAAGTCGGGGCGCAGGGGCTGATGGTGATCCCGCGCGTGTTGTCGCGTGGCCCGTCGCCCGGCGCACAGCGCAACCATTTCAAGGCGATCCTGGCGGCGGCCCCCGATTTGCCTGCCGTCATCTACAACAGCCCGTTTTACGGCTTTGCCACCCGCGCCGATCTGTTTTTTCAGTTGCGGGCGGAACATCCCAATCTGGTGGGATTCAAGGAATTTGGTGGCAAAGCCGACATGCACTATGCAGCGGAATTCATCACATCAGGCGATGACGATGTGGTCTTGATGATCGGCGTGGATACCGGGGTTTTCGACGGTTTCGTGAATTGCGGTGCGTCGGGCGCGATCACTGGCATCGGGTGCGTGCTGCCGCGCGAGGTGATCACCCTGTGCAACCTGAGCCGCGCCGCCGCGACAGGTGACGTCGAGGCGCGTCAGCGGGCACAGGAACTAGAAGAGGCGCTGACCGTATTGTCATCGTTTGACGAAGGTTCCGATCTGGTGCTGTATTTCAAATACATGCTGCTGCTGAAGGGCGAGGCGGAATACGCGCTGAATTTCAACGCGACCGACGAATTGACGGCTAGCCAGCGTGGCTATGCCGAAGTGCAGTTCCGGCTGTTCAACACGTGGTATGCTGGGTGGAGCCTGCAGCCGGGGGCTGTCGCAAAATACAAAGCCTGACATCGTCAGGTCCGCTTGATCAAGCCCAGAGATTGCGGAGCACCGCTTGTATATTCCATGTATTTTAAGTTGATTTGAGGAGGCCAAAAGAGAATAGTGACAACTACGTGACTCGAGACTTCAAACTCAGGGAGCAAGACATGAAAACCACAATTATTGCCTTTGGCCTCATGGCCGCCACTGCCCTCGGCTCGGCGGCACAAGCCGACAAACTTGATGACATCATTTCCTCAGGCGTTCTGCGCTGTGCCGTTGTACTTGACTTCCCGCCCATGGGGTCGCGCGATGCGGACAATAATCCGATCGGCTTTGACGTGGATTATTGCAACGATTTGGCAAAAGCCCTTGGTGTAACGGCGGAAATCGTTGAAACGCCGTTCCCGGAACGCATTCCCGCGCTGATGTCGGGCCGCGTGGATGTGGGGGTCGCTTCGACCTCCGATACGTTGGAACGCGCGAAAACCGTGGGGATGTCGATCCCTTACTTCGCCTTTGAAATGGCCGTTACGGCGAATGACAAATCGGGCATTACATCGTTCGACACGATGAAGGGCAAGGTGGTTGGTGCCACCGCCGGGACCTATGAAGCCATCGCCTTGGAAGCGCAGGTCAAGGAATGGGGCAGCGGCGAATTCCGCCCCTATCAAACCCAAGCCGACGTATTTCTGGCGCTGACCCAAGGCCAGATTGATGCGACGGTGTCGACCTCGACCGTGGCACAGGCCAACATCAAAACCGGAAATTTCCCCGGCATCACCGTCGTGGGTCTGGCGCCTTTTGACACCGATTATGTCGCGTTGTTTACGCTGCGCGAAGAGTATGGTTTCATCAATTATCTGAACCTGTTCGTGAACCAGCAGGTGCGGACCGGCCGGTATACCGAACTCTATAACACATGGATTGGCGGCGAATTGCCAAACCTGACTGTGGACGGTGTCTATCGCTGATCTGACGTTGTCATGCTGGCGGCGCGGGTCTGCCCTGCGCCGCCGTTTTTTCTGCCGTGAAGTGAGTTGGCGATGCTGAACTATACGTTCCATTGGAACCAGGCATTCAAAGCGCTGCCCCAGATGCTGGAAGGGGCGCTGGTCACGTTGCAGATTGCTGTGCTTTCCATGGTCATCGGTATGATCTGTGCCATCGCCCTCGTGTTGTGCCGACGTTCGGGGAACCCTGTCCTTGGTGGTTTTGCCAATGTCTGGGTCGAAGTGGCCCGCAACACCCCGGCGTTGTTCCAGATTTACATGGCGCATTTCGGGTTGGGGAATTTCGGTATCCATCTTAGCCCCTACACCGCCCTTCTGGCGGGGATTGCGTTCAACAATGCAGGCTATTTGGCCGAAAATTTCCGGGGTGCATTGAAGGCTATCCCTGACACGCAGCCCCGGGCCGCCCGTTCATTGGGGCTGACGTCCCTGCAGGCCTTTAGGTTCGTCGTGATGCCGCAAATGTTGCGGGTGGCCTTTCTGCCGATGACCAATCAGATGGTCTGGGCGATCCTGATGACGTCGCTGGGCGTGACCGTTGGCATGAACATGGATCTTGCCGGTGTGACGCAGGAATTGAACGCGCGGTCGTTTCGCACGTTCGAATTTTTCGCCTTTGCGGCTGTCATTTTCTACATCCTGACCAAAGCCATCACGCTTGCCGCCCGGGCCATCGCCTGGCGACTGTTTCGATACTAGGGGGGCGTGATGTTTGAAACCGCCCTTACCTTGAATGACCTGGTCTTTCTGGCCAAGGGCGCAGGAATGACGCTGGCCGTTACGGCAGTGTCGGTTGCGGCGGGCACCGTGATGGGCGTGATCTTTGGCGTGATACGTGCGCAGGTCGGCCCCTACTGGGCGGCACCGCTTACCTTTGTGTTGGATGTGTTCCGGTCTGTGCCACTGTTGATCCAATTGGTTTTGGCCAATGCGTTTCAGGCGATTGCAAAGTTCGGTTGGGATCCTTTCACCACCTCGTGCGTGGTGCTGTCGCTGTATACAGCGGCCTATTGCACCGAAATCGTGCGCGGCGGCATTGATGCGGTCCCTGTCATAACCCGCAGGGCGGCGCGGTCACTCGGGCTGACCTGGGCGCAGGATATGCGCTATGTCGTGGCACCGCTGGCCACGCGTGTGTCGCTGCCTGCGTGGATCGGGCTGACGCTGGGTGTGATGAAGGATTCAGCGTTGGTGCTGTGGCTTGGCCTGACAGAGCTGTTGAAATCGTCGCAGATTCTGATCACGCGATTGCAGGAACCGCTGTTCATCCTGTTGATCTGCGGGGCCGTCTATTTCCTGATCAGCTTTCCTATCGCCCGGCTCGGCGGATATCTTGAAAGACGGTGGTCGCCCAATGATTGAGATTGAAAACCTTCGAAAATCCTTTGGCGCGCTGGAAGTGTTGAAGGGCATCGACCTGACCGTCGCCAATGGCGAGGTGGTCACCATAATCGGCGGGTCGGGGTCGGGAAAATCGACTTTGTTGACCTGCATCAACGGGTTGGAGGCGATTGATGCGGGCAGCATCAGGATTGACGGTGTCGAGGTTCATGCCAAAGCGACGAATATCAACAAGTTGCGCCAGAATGTGGGGATCGTGTTCCAGCAGTGGAATGCGTTTCCGCATCTGACAGTGCTGGAAAACGTGATGCTGGCACCGCGCAAGGTGCTGGGTATGGCCAGACAGCAGGCCGAAGACATTGCGGCGAAACATCTGGCCCATGTCGGTCTGGGTGACAAGATCAGCGTCTATCCTTCGCGGCTGTCTGGCGGCCAGCAGCAGCGCATGGCGATCGCCCGGGCGCTGGCCATGTCACCGAAATACATGCTGTTTGACGAAGTGACCTCGGCGCTTGATCCGCAGTTGGTGGGCGAGGTGCTGGATACGCTGAAAATGCTGGCCGAAGAAGGCATGACGATGATCTGCGTGACGCACGAGATGGCTTTCGCGCGCGATGTGTCGGACAGGGTGGCCTTTTTTCATCAGGGCGTCGTGGCCGAGATCGGCACGCCGGATCAGATTTTCGGCAGCCCCCGCCACCCAGAGACACAGAAATTCCTGTCAGGCGTCAGGTAGTGTTCCCTGTACAGGTCATCGTTGTTGGCGCGGGTGTGATCGGGTTGTCGGCGGCCATTGCCGCACAGATGCGGGGCCTGTCAGTGTGCGTGATCGACCGTCACGGTCCGGCCGCGGGCGCGTCGGCGGGCAACGCAGGCGCATTTGCCTTTAGCGATATTCTGCCGCTGGCCAGCCCCGGAATCCTGCGCAAAGCACCGTATTGGTTGCTGGACCCGCTGGGGCCGCTGTCTGTGCCGCCCGCCTATGCCTTGAAAATCGCGCCCTGGATGTACCGTTTCTGGCGCGCCAGTTCGCCCGCACAGGTGGCGCGGTCTACCACCGCGCAGACCGCCCTGATGGATCTTTCCAAGGCGGCGCTGGAGCCGTTTCTTGCCGCAACCGGCACAGCGCACATGTTGCGCAAACAGGGCAACCTTCAGGTCTATGAAGGGGCGGCTGAGATGGCGGCTTCGCTGCCCGGCTGGAAGGCCCGGGCCGATCATGGGATTGAATTTGCCCATCTGACAGCGCCCCAGATGGCCGAATATCAGCCCGGTCTGTCCCCCCGGTTTACCCATGGCACCTTTACGCCGGGCTGGTATTCCATCGCTGACCCCAAACTTTACACGCTGGCGCTCGCCGACCGTTTCAAGGCCAATGGCGGCGATTTGCGCGGGGATCACATCACCGCGTTGAAGGTGATCGACGGCGGGGTCGAGGTGTCGGGTGCGGGTGGTACCACCTATCGCGCCGAAAAGGTCGTTCTCGCGGCAGGCGCATTTTCCCACCATATCGCGCGGTCTTTGGGCGAAAATATTCCGCTGGAAACCGAACGGGGCTATAACACCACCCTGCCGCTGGACGCGTTTGATCTGCGCATGCAGATCACCTTTGGCGGACATGGCTTTGTTGTCTCGGCGCTGTCCACCGGTATTCGGGTCGGGGGCGCGGTGGAGCTTGGTGGGTTGACCCTGCCGCCGAATTACAATCGCGCTGACGCAATGTTGACCAAGGCTGCACACTTTTTGCCCGGGTTGAAAACCACAGGCGGGGTGCAATGGATGGGGTTTCGCCCTTCACTGCCCGACAGCCTGCCCGCGATCGGCCCCGCCCGAGAAAGCACCCACGTGATCTATGCCTTTGGCCACGGCCATCTTGGCCTGACCCAATCCACCGGCACCGCACGGCTGGTTGCAGATTTGCTGACGGACCAACCACCCGCCATCGACCTGACCCCCTTTTCGCCGCAAAGGTTTTGACGATGGCAAGCCATACCTTTTCCTGCATCGACGGGCATACCTGCGGCAATCCGGTACGGCTTGTTTCGGGCGGCGGCCCGCTGCTGCGCGGGGCCACCATGCTGGAACGGCGCGCGCATTTCCTGGCTGAATTCGACTGGATCCGCACCGGGCTTATGTTTGAACCGCGCGGTCATGACATGATGTCGGGCACCATTCTTTATCCGCCAACCCGCCCCGATTGTGAGGCTGGCGTTTTGTTCATCGAAACCTCCGGCTGCCTGCCGATGTGCGGCCACGGCACCATCGGCACCATCACCATGGCCATCGAAAATGGCCTGATCACCCCGCGCATCCCAGGCAGGCTGTCCATCGACACGCCGGCGGGCAAGGTGGACATCGTTTATCGCCAGGAGGGGCGTTTTGTTGAAGAGGTCCGCCTGACGAACGTGCCAAGTTTTCTGCATGCCGAAGGGCTGACCGCCGAAGTTGATGGATTGGGCGAGATTGCGGTGGATGTGGCTTACGGTGGGAATTTCTATGCCATCGTAGAGCCGCAGAGGAATTTCCGCGATATGGCTGATTTCAGCGCGGGCGAGTTGATCGGCTTTTCGCCAAAACTGCGCGCCGCGCTGAATACGAAATATGACTTCGTTCATCCCGAACAGGCCGCCATCAACGGCCTGTCGCATATTCTGTGGACCGGCAAACCCGTCAACGCCGCCGCCCACGCCCGCAATGCGGTGTTCTACGGCGACAAGGCGATAGACAGGTCCCCATGCGGCACCGGCACCTCGGCCCGGATGGCGCAGCTGGCGGCCAAGGGCAAACTGGCGGTTGGCGATGATTTCATTCATGAATCCATCATCGGATCGCTGTTTCAGGGCCGGGTCGAGGCGGCAACCCAGGTGGCAGGGCGCGCGGCCATCATTCCATCCGTGGCAGGCTGGGCGCGGATGACGGGCTATAACAGCATCTTTATCGACGACCGTGATCCCTTTGCACATGGATTTGTAGTGAAATGACCCTTGCCCTCACACCATTGGCCCGCAGCATTCTTGGTGGTATTGCCACAGGCCGGATCATCGCCACGTCAGAGGCGCTCAGTTTTTGGGGCGGGGTTGATCCTGCGACTGGCTGCATCATCGACGTGCATCACCCGCTGCAGGGAACCTGCATCACCGGCTGCATCCTGATGATGCCGTCAAGCCGGGGATCGTGTACCGGGTCGGGCGTCCTGCTGGATCTGGCTTTGACGGGTCGCGGCCCTGCCGCATTGATTTTTTGTGAGGATGAAGATGTCCTGACCCTTGGCGCGCTGATCGCGGCGGAAATGTTCGGGCAAAGCCTGCCGGTGCTGCGGCTGTCGGGTGAGGCGTTCCGCGCCCTGTCGCAGGCCAGGACGGCGCAGATTGATGGCACGACAATCACGGCGGATGATATGACCATCCCCATCACCCCTCCGGCATTGGCGGCGTTGGATCTGACACCTGAAGACAGCGCCATGCTGGGGGGTGACAAAGGCGTGGCGGTGCAACAGGCAATGCGCATCATCTGCGCCATGGCGGCAAATCAGGGGGCGACGCGGCTGATCGACGTCACACAGGCGCATATTGACGGCTGCATTTATGCCAGCCCGGCCAATCTGACCTTTGCCGAAAAGATGGCGGATATGGGCGCAAAAGTCTGTGTGCCGACAACGATGAACGCCATTTCGGTGGATCGGTCAAACTGGGAGACCCAAGGCGTGCCCCCGTCGTTCGGGCTGCCTGCGGCGCGGCTGGCCGATGCGTATGTGCGCATGGGCTGCAAGCCCAGTTTCACCTGTTCCCCCTATCTGCTGGAGACGGCACCGGGGATTGGCGAAAACATCGCTTGGGCGGAATCGAATGCGGTGATTTTTGCCAATACCGTTCTGGGCGCGCGCACGGCGAAACACCCCGATTTTCTGGATTTGTGCATTGCGCTGACGGGGCGCGCCCCGCTTTCAGGGGTTTATCTGGATGCGCACCGCAAAGCCCGCCGGATTGTCGATGTCGAGGTGCCTGCCGCAATCGACGATGCGTTCTGGCCGTTGATCGGCTATATTGCCGGCCACCGCGCGCCCGATTGCATTCCCCTGCTGCGCGGTCTGGCGGAGGCGGGGCCAAGCTTTGATGATCTGAAGGCGCTGTGCGCGGCGTTCGGCACCACGTCGGCCGCGCCGATGTTGCATATCGAAGGGGTGACACCCGAAGCTGCCGGTTCTGCGGCAGCGGATGCCGGTTATGCGACGATCACACGTGCCGATCTGCGTGAGGCGTGGCGCATGCTGAACGCGGGCCCTGAGGCGGTGGAACTGGTGGCGATTGGCAGCCCGCATGCTTCGCTGACGGAATGCGAGCGGCTGGCCGACGGCCTTGGCGGATTGCCTCGCCATCCCGGAACGCAGGTGATCGTCACCGCAGGGCATGAGGTGATCCGTCAAGCGGCAGCCAACGGCACGCTGGGCCGGTTGCACAAAAGCGGCGTTCAGGTCCTGCCTGACATCTGCTGGTGTTCGATTTCCGAACCCGTTTTCCCGCCGCAGACCCGCGCCCTGATGACCAATTCAGGCAAATACGCCCATTATGGCCCGGGTTTAAGCGGGCGTGCCGTGCGTTTCGGCAGTCTGGCAGACTGTGTCGAGGCGGCCCTGACCGGGCGGGTCAGCGTAAAATTGCCCCTATGGCTGGATTGAGCAGGCGTTCCCGCCCTGCCCGTTTGCCGTCAGCGCATTCCTGTATTTTGAACAGTTGTTCAGTAATGTGTCAGACTTGTTGTTGGGTGAACTTCTCCAGCTCCTCTTTCAGGATCGGTGCGGCCAAGGTCATCGAGTGGATGCCCATGATCGTGGTGAGTTCGATTACTTCGAGAATTTCTTCCCTGGTAGCCCCGGCCCGCAATGCGTTCTGGATATGACGGCGCACGCCCGGCCCGTGCAGATGGGTTGTCGCGGCGTTGATCGCGATGAAGATCATTTCTTTGTATTTCTGCGCAAGCGGGCCTTTCCGTTGGGGCACGGCGCGAAATCCAAGAAAAGCCTCCAGATAATCGGGGTCCATTTCCTGTAGAAGGTTCCACGTAGGGTTCCAGTCACCGGTCGCCCGCTGGGCCTCTGTATGGGGATACGATTTGTCATCGGTCATCAGATCACCCTCCACGGTGCTTGAAACTGTCGCGGCGAAAGGAATAAAGCGCCGCCGGATCGACGGCCACATCGATGACGGCGGGCTTGCCACAGACAAGTGCCGCCTCGATCGCCTCGGCCACGCCTGCCAGACTATCGGCGCGAAATCCCGCAGCACCATAAAGTTCGGCCAGTTTGTCAAACGGCGGGCTGCTGACATCAGCCCCGATGTAGCGGCCCCCAAAGAAATCGCGCTGATAGGCCTTTTCGGCCCCCCAGCATTTGTTGTTCATCACGATGGTGACCGTGTTGATGCCATGATCGACGGCGGTGCTGAGTTCCGACACCGTCATGCCAAAGCCGCCATCCCCCATCAGGCTGATCACCGGCCGTTCCGGCTGGGCCAGTTTGACGCCAAGCCCGCAGGCAAACGAAAATCCGACCAGCCCGAAATCCAGCGGCGTGAACAGGCTTTTTGCCTGCCAGTAGTTCAGTGCATCGGTCGCCTGCAGGCAAAGGGTGCCTGCGTCCATCGTGATCGCAGCGTCATGCGGCAGCACATCGCGCAATGTCTTGAACAGACCCGAAGGCTGAATAAGGGCGGTGTCCACCACCGCATCGGCATCGCGCCTCGCAAGATAGGTGCTGCGTTCGGCCTTGAAGGCGGCGGTCCACTGATCGGCGCGTTGTCGGTTTTTCAGTCCCTTGAGCGCCGTGGTCAGTTGCGTGGCCGCCGTGGGCGCATCGGCCCAGATACCGATTTCAACCGGGAAATGGCGGCCAATGGCGGTGGGTTCCAATTCAACCTGAATGATCTTCGCGTCTTTGTTAATGTTATCATAGGTATAGAAGGTGGCGTTAAAGCCAATCCTGGTACCAAGGGCCAAGATAACATCCGCCTCACGCACCAGCCGCGAGGCGACGATATTCCCGCGCGGCCCCATTTGCCCTGCATTGAGCGGATGGCCGAACGGGATCGCATCGCCATGACCCGGCGAGGTGACGATCGGGCAATTCAGCGCCTCGGCCAAAGCCAGGGCCTGCGCGTGGCCTTGCGTGTTCTTGATCCCACCGCCTGCGATGATAACCGGACGGATGGCCGCTGCCAAAAGGCTGGCTGCCTGATCAATGGCCGACTGCGCACCTGCGGGCACCGTCTGCGCGCGGTAAGATTGCGGCGACTGAAATTCCGGGTAATCGGCTGAGGCCGACAGCACATCGCGCGGCAGGTTCAGCTGCACCGGGCCCCGTCGCGGGGTCATGGCCACACGGAACGCTTCGCGGAACATTTCCGGCACCCGCTCGGCGCTGGTCGCGGTCCAGGTTTTCTTGGTCACGGGCTTGAACAGCGCCTGCTGGTCCACCTCCTGGAAGGCATCGCGGTACAGATGTGCCGACGAAATTGCCCCCGCAATCGACACCACCGGCGAAAACGCCGCCGCCGCCTGCGCAAGGCCCGTCACCAGATTGGTAGCACCCGGGCCGTTCTGTCCGGCGAGGATTACCCCGGCACGTCCACTGGCCCGCGCATATCCGTCGGCCATATGGGCGCCTGTGCGTTCGTCATGCACCCCGATGAAACTGATGTCCTTGGCATCATACAACGCATCGAACATTTCCATCGTGGCCGAACCGATCAGGCCGAACACATGGCTGACCTCTTCGGTCTGCAACGCCGCAACGGCCGCCTGTCCGCCGGTCATCGTTT
>JANMDH010000375.1:0-3262 GCA_031376195.1 Gemmobacter sp.
CACGCTGGCAGATCGCGTGATCCAGTATGAACCGTGGCACGACAATGCCCTGATGGCTTGGGTCGGGATCATCGGGATAGCGAAAGTCGCGGCTGCCATGCCCGCGCATGTGGACGCGGACGCCTTGGCTTAGCGCTGCGCCAGAAATCATTTCCAAGACGCCCATTTCGGCAAGTTGCCGCGTCGCAAAGCGGGTCAGGCCATCGCCGCAGCTTTTGTCACGGGGAAAGCGCGCCCGGTCAAGCAGCAGAACCCGCCGACCAAGACGGGCAAGGTGATAGGCCGCAGAGGCACCCGCAGGGCCTGCGCCCACGATGATGGCATCATGCACCGTCAATGGGTGCGCTCCACCGCGAGGGCAGCCAGCGCGCGGAGCGAGTCTTTGGCCGGTCCGTCGGGCAGTTGAGCAATCGCAGCCCCGGCGGCCTCGGCCCCCCGTCGCGCCTGATCGCGAACACTTTCGACTGCGCCGCTGGCCCGAACGATTGCGACGGCTTCACCAACTTCATTGTCCTCAAGGGTTTCGAGGGTCAGCAGGTCGCGGAGCCGCGCGCTGTCAGCGCCGCCATTTCGCAATGCCCGCAGGACCGGCAGGCTGTAGATGCCTTCGCACAAGTCCTTTGACGCCAGTTTGCCGATGGTCTCAACCTCGCCCGTCAGGTCGAGCAGGTCGTCGGCGAGTTGAAAGGCGCGGCCGAGTTCATCGCCGTAGATCTGCAAAGACGCTGCGGCCTCGGCGTCTAGTCCAGCCAGCGCGGCACCGATCCGGCAGGGCAGCGAAAAGAGACTGCCCGTCTTTAACGTAAGTATCTCAAGATGGCGCTGTTCGGGCGTGTCAAGGTCGAAGGCGTGTTCAAGTTCACCAAGCTGTCCACGACACAGATCTACCGAAGCCTCGCTCGCCAGACGGTTCGTCAGCCCCCCGAGATCGGCCCAGAGCGTGCAGGCCCGTGCAAAGAGGTAGGCGCCTGCAAAGGTCGCCGGGCCGTCGCCCCAGCGCGCCTGGGTAGACGGCCCGCCCCGGCGCACGGGCGCGCGGTCCATGATATCGTCGTGATACAGCGACGCAACATGGATCAACTCCAGCGCCGCCGCAGCCTTCAGCAGCGGCCCGTCAGGGCATGGGCCAAGGCTGCCGCAGAGCATGAGCAAAGCCGGCCGAAGCCGCTTGCCGCCACGGCGCACGACGTGCAGCGCCATCACGCGAAGCTGCGCGTCCTGCGCGGTTACCGCGCGGTCGATCTCGGCATCGAGTCGACCAAGCAACGCTTGGGTGCGCGTGCAGTGAAGCCAGTCCGTCCCCTCCGAGGCGTTACCGCGCCGCGCATCGACGGGTGTCATCAAGTTGAACCACGGTCGCAATCAGGCTCCTTGAGCGAGGGGACACTGGCCACCAACTCCACCGCACGCGCGTGCAGATCGCGGTTGTCGAGCATGTCGAGGATTTCGCGGACGGTCTTGCCCAAAGCCGCTTTGGCGATGCCGAGCACTTCTTCGGCGGCACGCACTTCCTCGGGTGACATGAAGGGTCTGGCGCGACCAAGAACCATGTCAGCCTGTTCTAGGTGCTCACCGCTCAGCCGCAGATCCGAGCGGTCGGGCTGAAGCAACGCCTCGCGCAGGGCACCGCCGTATTTCTCATGCAGACCACGAACGAGGTCGCGGTTGGCCTCTGCGCCCTTGCCTTTCATGCCGTCTTGCACCCGGTGGTTCAGTTGCGCTTCATTGCGGAAGAACACGTCGATCAGATAGCGCCCGACCAAGGTGCGGCTCAGGTAACGTTCGCGGAACTCCTTTTCAACGATGCGGTTGATCGAGATATCGAGGCCGAAGACCCGCGACGCAGTGGCCGAGGTGCCGCAGCCACCATCCGGCTCGCTGCATATCCCCTCGCCACCTGCGCAGACTACAGAGCCGGAATCGCCCCCGGCAGACATGGTGCAGGTGGCAATCTGTCCGTCAAACTGGGCGTCGCCACATTGATAGGTGCCGACCATCGAGGTGACGTCAATCTCCATCACCTGACCTGTTGTATATTCGGTGGTGCGGCCAACCTTTTCGACAGCCATTCCAATATCGGCGGCTCCGATGGCACCGGCACCGGCAAGGAAGGAAATGTCCAGCAAGCTCATCACGTCGCGGATCGGGTTTAGCAGTGTGCGCCCTCCGCCCCCGGCAAAAAGCAGACCGATGGCCGGATGGTCCGGTCCCGGATAGGGCATCAGGTTGTCCTTGAACATGTCGACCACGTCAGCCTTGTTGATCACCTCGGCAATGGCCGCGTCGACCCGGTTCGTCCCAGCGCAGTCAACGGTGATAAAGCGTTTCAGCGTGGCAATGTCATCGGCAGGCGAACTGCCGCCGTCGGCATCGCCGGGCTGGATGCTCGGGTCGCCGATACTAGCGCCATTTGCATCGGCAAGAATGTGGTTATTGCTCAGGATACACAGCGTTCCATCGGTATTGTCATTGACAAGGCAGCCGAGGGTGCCCGCGGTGATGTTTGTATGCCCGATGCTGATGCCCGAGGGTGCGGGTCGTTCCCGTCCCGTAAAACTTTGGGTGTAGAAGGGGCCGGTTTCCACCACGTCGACCTCGATAAAGTCGTTGCCGATGTAGATCTTGCGAGGCAGACGCACCGATGGCGGAATAAGGCTCATCGAAAGCTTCTTGTGGACATAGACCACAAGCGCCGGACATTCAGGCGCGCCGCGCCCTACGACGCGTCGACCGAAGCCGGCACCTGCGATGTTCGGATCCTTGCGAAAAGCTCCCCAGAGTTGCTGCTTGGCAATTCTGGCAACCTGGCGGGATTTAAGGAATTCGTCCATGTGCGCCTCTCAATTTCTGTTTGTGAACGGGCCGGTGACGACGAACTTCAATGGCACCCCCTCAAGCGTGGCCCCTGCGGGTGGGTGGTGATCTTCCGACAGCAGATAGATGACGATGACGTGCTCGGTGCCCTCCCTGCCGATACCGACCCCAGCGGCATCGTATTGTGCGATAAGTTCCGCACGGTTGCGGTCGAGCAGGGCGCGCAGCGCCTCCAAGGAAAGTGGATCGGTCATGACCATCCCTTCATCAGGCGGGGGGCAATGCGCGCGGGTCGGGATAGAACATCACCCAGATCCGCCCGGGCCGGGGTCGCGCAGATGCGGATCAGCGCCGCCTCGCAACCCTTGGACCCGATCTGCACCCGCCTGATGCCCGGCCCTGCGAGCGTCAGCGTTTGAAAAGGAGCGGCCCCTGCGGTTACGGCATG
>JANMDH010000452.1:0-2672 GCA_031376195.1 Gemmobacter sp.
CAGCCCGCTTGTGCTCCATTCCCAAAGTCCTGATTTTGTTGCGTTCCGGGAATGAAAACTGGCGGTATGGGGGACGGAAAACTCATGCCTCCGCTATCTTCCCCCCTCGGATCAACATACCGCCCCGGCGACTGCCTTGCATACCCATACACGCTCGCCCCGTCCACCAGTCCCAGCGGGTCGGCCTGTAGATACCTTCCCGTGGTCGGATCATAATCCCGCATCCAGTTCTGGTGCAAGCCGCTCTCGGACTGGAACCACTGGCCGGGGAAGCGCAGCGCGAGGGGGGTGCCGGTGGTGGCGGTGACGCCGCCGAACGGCGAATAGGCGGCGGTCCAGACCTTCGCGCCTGTCGCGTCGGTGGCGAACACGGGCCGCCCGATATAGTCGACGCGCACGAAATACACCGCGCCGTTCTCGATCACCGCGACGGGGGTCAGCCCGTCCCAGATGTATTCCCGCAGCAGGTTGCCGCTGTGCGCGACGCCAGCTTATGAGCGGCAGGCTAACAACTCAGCCCCCGCTCTTATCGAAAAAACTCCGGCCGCTCCGCGATCAGGGGTTCCAGCAGGGTCAGCATCTGGCCCAGATGGTTGCGCATGGCCAGACCCGCCGCGGTTGCGTCGCGTGCCTCAAGCGCTGCGACGATGGTCTGATGTTCGGCCAAGGTCAGTTCCACCCGCCCGGGCTGTGGCAGGATCAGGCGGCGCGCGCGGTTGACATGCACATAAGCCGTTTCCGTAAGCTGCGTCAGACGCCGGAAGCCAGTGAAGGAATGGATCAGTTCATGCATCGCGGCGTCGCTTTGATAGAACCCGTCGAAATCCTGATCCTCGATCAGCACGGCCTGCAGTCGCAGGTTCCGGCGCAGAAGCACGAGTTGATCTTCGGTCATGCCCGGTGCCACGCGTTCCACGGCCGCGATTTCAAGTGCCTGGCGCAGGAACGCGCCTTCCCTGATTTCGTCCAGTGAAAACCGTGCCACGAAGGTGCCGGCCTGCGGGATCACATCGAGCAGCCCTTCAGTGGCCAGCCGCGCCACCGCTTCGGACACCGGGCTGCGGGAAATGCCGAAGTGTTCGCAAATCTCGGGCTTGCGCAGGGGTTCGCCGGGCCGGTAGGTCAGATTCAGGATCGCGTGTTTCAGGCTGGCATAGGCCTTCATCGCCAGCGAACCCGGAAAATCGCCCAAGGGTCGCAGCCGCAGATGCGCCGGGGTTTCTGCTTGCAGATCGGGCGCATCAGATTGTAACATACTAACATGTTAGCTGGGATTGCAGGCCTGTCAAGCCGCAGCCCGAACGCCGAAAGAGGACACAGATGCCAACCGCCGCGCCAGCCGCCCTTCGCCTGCATCCCCGGGACAATGTGATCATTGCCTTGGCCGATCATCCGGCGGGGGCCGTTGTGCCGGGCTGCCCCGCCCCCTTGGGCAGTGATGTGCCGCGCGGGCACAAGATCGCGACGGCGGCGGTTGCGGCAGGGGCGCAGGTGATGCGGTATGGTCAGATCATCGGGGTTGCCAATCAGGCGATTGCGGCGGGCGACCATGTGCATACCCACAACCTTGGCATGGGGGCGCATGAACAGGATTACGGGTTTTCGACCGACATCCGGCCCTTGCCGACGCCGAATGAGCCGCGCACCTTTATGGGGTATCACCGGGCAGACGGCAAAGTCGGCACGCGGAATTATCTGGGCATTCTGACGAGCGTCAACTGTTCGGGGTCGGTGGCGCGGTTCATTGCCGAGGCGGTGGAGAGGCGGGGGGTGCTGGGGGCATTTCCGAATGTGGATGGGGTGGTGCCGATCGTTCACGGGACGGGCTGCGGCATGTCGGGCAAGGATGAGGGCTATGACACCTTGTTCCGGACCTTGCAGGGATACGCGCGCAACCCGAATTTCGGGGGGATCCTGCTGGTGGGGTTGGGATGCGAGGTGATGCAGATTCCCGACCTGATCGGGGCGGGGCGGATGCGGGCGGATGGCAATTTCCGGTACATGACGATCCAGCAAACGGGGGGGACGCGCAAGACGATCGAACGCGGGCTGGAGGTGATCGCCGAGATGGCCGCGCGGGCGAACGAGGTTGCGCGCGCGCCTGCCGGGATCGAACATCTGGTGGTGGGCATGCAATGCGGGGGGTCGGACGGGTATTCGGGGATCACGGCGAACCCGGCCTTGGGGGCGGCGTCGGATATGCTGGTGGCGCATGGGGGGACGACGATCCTGTCGGAAACATCGGAGATTTACGGGGCGGAGCATCTTTTGACGCGGCGGGCGGTGACGCCGGAGGTGGGGCAGAAAATCATCGACCGGATCAGGTGGTGGGAAGATTACTGCGCGCGAATGGGGGGCGAGATGGACAATAACCCGAGCCCCGGGAACAAGAAGGGGGGGCTGACGACCATCCTGGAAAAATCGCTTGGGGCGGTGGCGAAGGGGGGGACGGCGCCGTTGACGCAGGTCTATAAATTCGCGGAACCGATCACGGAACGGGGGTTCGTGTTCATGGACAGCCCGGGGTATGACCCGTGTTCCGTGACGGGGCAGATCGCATCGGGGGCGAACCTGATTGCATTCACGACAGGGCGGGGGTCGGTGTCGGGCTATAAGCCAACACCCTGCATCAAGTTGGCGACGAACAGCGAGATGTATGCGCGGATGGCCGA
>JANMDH010000480.1:0-4374 GCA_031376195.1 Gemmobacter sp.
ATGAAAGTGGGCCGCGTCATCGCGCGGCCCTTCACCGGCACGCCGGGCGCGTTTCAGCGCACCCCCAACCGGCATGATTATGCCATGGCAACGCCTGCGCCCACACTGCTCGACTGGGCCTCCGACGCCGGGCGGCCCACCCATGCAGTGGGCAAGATAGGCGACATCTTTTCGATGCGCGGCATCGGCACCCTGCACAAAGGCAAGTCGGATCTTGATCTATTCGAACATATGCACAGGCTTTGCGCGCAGGCTGAACCCGGTTCCCTGACCTTTGCCAACTTCGTCGAATTCGACAGCCTTTATGGCCACCCCCGTGATGTATCGGGCTATGCCCGCGCGCTCGAATGGTTCGACGCGCAGGCCGGGGCATTTCTGGCCCGGCTGCAACCCGGCGATCTGGCCCTGTTCACCGCCGATCACGGCAATGATCCGACATGGCCCGGCACCGACCACACCCGTGAACGCGTGCCGGTTCTGATCCACGGGGCGGGCACCGGATCCATCGGCCTCTGCGCCTTTACCGACATCGCGGCCAGCATCGCGGCCCATCTGGGCATTCCATCACAAGGACCGGGGAAAAACCGCCTATGACCCAACGGCCCAAGATCGAGCTGCACCTGCATCTGGAAGGCGCCGCCCCGCCCGCCTTTATCCGGGGGCTGGCGAAAGAAAAACGCATCGACATCGGCGGAATATTCGATGCCGACGGCAACTACCGCTTCACGGATTTCCCCGATTTCCTGAATGTGTACGAGGCCGCGACCAGCACCCTGACGAAGCCCGAAGATTACCACCGCCTGACCCTCGCCGTGCTGGAACAAAGCGCAAGGTCCGGCGTCATCTACTCCGAAACTTTCCTGTCGCCCGACTTTTGCGGCAACCGCGACATCGGGGCCTGGCGCGAATATCTGCATGCCATCCGCGAGGCAGCCGATCAGGCCGAACGCACCATGGGCATCACCCTGCGCGGCATCATCACCTGCATCCGCCATTTCGGCCCCGACAAGGCACGTCAAACCGCCCGGTGCGCCGCCGAAACCGCAGGCGATTTCATCACCGGCTTTGGCATCGCGGGCGATGAAACCATCGGCACCCCGAACGATTTCCGCTGGTCCTTCGACGCCGCGCGTGAGGCGGGCCTGCGCCTGACCGCCCATGCCGGCGAATGGGGCGGGCCGGAGTCGGTGCGCGCAGCACTGGCCGATCTGGCGGTGGAACGCATCGGCCACGGTGTCCGCGCCATCGAAGACCTGGCCCTTGTCGATGAACTCGCCGAAAAAGGCATCGTGCTGGAGGTGTGCCCCGGGTCCAACATCGCCCTTGGCCTGTATCCCGACTGGCGCAGCCATCCGATTGGCGAACTCGACCGGCGCGGCGTCAAGGTGACGATCAGCACCGATGACCCCCCGTTTTTCCACACCACCATGGCGAATGAATACGACCGTCTTGCCGACGCGCTGGAATGGGACGATGGCCAATTCGCCCGCATCGCACGCCAATCGCTTGACGCCGCGTTTTGCGACGCCGATACGAAAGCCCGGATCGCAAAATTGCTGGAGGTTGCCCATGCCTGATCACCTGACACCCCATCACCTGACGGTCGTCAGCCACCCGCTGGTGCAGCACAAACTGACGCTGATGCGCGAACACGACACCTCTACCGCCAGCTTCCGACAGTTGCTGCGCGAGATCAGCCTGCTGCTGGCGTACGAGGTGACGCGCGAACTGCCGATGACGACGAAACGGATTGAGACGCCGATCACCGCGATGGATGCGCCCGTCATTGAGGGCAAAAAGCTGGCGCTGATTTCCATCCTGCGGGCGGGGAACGGCCTTCTCGACGGCATTCTGGAACTGATCCCGGCGGCGCGGGTCGGCTTTATCGGGCTGTACCGCGACCATGAAACGCTGCAACCCGTGCAGTATTATTGCAAGGTGCCCGACCGGCTGGAAGACCGCATCTGCATTGTGGTGGACCCGATGCTGGCCACGGGAAATTCGTCTGTCGCAGCCATCAGCCTGCTAAAGGAAAAGGGCGCAAAGAACATCCGCTTTCTGTGCCTGCTCGCTGCACCCGAAGGCATCGCCCGGATGAAAGAGGCGCATCCCGATGTGCCGATCGTGACGGCGGCCGTGGACAGCCACCTGAACGAAAAGGGCTATATCGTGCCCGGTCTGGGCGACGCGGGCGACCGGATGTTCGGGACGAAATAGGGGTCAACCCTTGCAGATCGCCTGCAAGGCCGCCCAATCCGCATCCGCCATCAGGGGCTTGGGCGCCTTGCCCTGAAACGGATCCGCCTCGATCAGGGTCAGCGTCTTTTCCCCCGTGCGGTCCAGCGCATAGGCATAGGGTGAACTCGGCACCCCCGCCGCCTCGAACGCCGCCAGCAGGGCAGTGTCTTCCAAAGGCAGCACCGGTTCGCGCAAAAGCGCCTCGCCATAACCTGCAATCGCGTTCGAATCCAAAGTGCCGGTTGTCATCAGGCCCACCGTCGCCCGCAGTCCGGCATGCGCCAACAACGGTTCCAGCGGATCAGCCTGCGCCGCCCGCAGGGTTTCCGCCAACGCAAACCCTGCCAGCGCCTCGGGGCCTGTCTCGCCCTCGACCAAGGTCCGGTTCAGCAGGATCAGATGCCCCGGCACCTGCGCAGCGCCGGGCACGCCATCGGGCAGAATGCGCAGCGTCCAGCCCACGCCATCGCCAAACAGGCGCAGGGCCAGCCGGTCCAGCGCGCCCTGCCCCGCCGCCGCCGAACAGGGCTGTCCGGTAATCCGCGCCAGATCGGCCAGCGCCGCCTGCCCGATGCGCACCCGCGCGCCTTCGGGCACCATCTGCGCTGTCTGATCCACCAGTTGCTTTGGCCCGACCCAGGCCGTCAGCCCGACCACCAAAGCCACGCTTCCCAGCAGAACCGCCAGCCGCACCCGACCCGGGCGCGCCCGTGCAAAGGCCAAGGCCCCGCGCACCTTTTCCAGCGCCGCAATCATTTCGGGATCATCGAGTTCAAGCGTTTCCGGCGCATCCGGCCCCGGCGCATAGATCGCGGGCGTCTGCCCCGGATTGATCCGTTCCACCGCAGGCAGTGACCAGTGGCTTAGCGCCACATCCGTGCGCGGGTCCGACAGGATCAGCGACGCCTCGCCAAAGTTCACCACCACCTCGCGCCGTTGCGCATCGGGCGTATCGCGCCACAGGCCCCGGCTTTCCAGTCGCTGATACTTTTTAAGGGCCGTCATGGGGTCAGGATTGGCCTTGTTTTGCCTGCATTGACCGCGACGATAGCGCAGCCTGCGGGGTCTGCCAATCACCCCGTCACGACCCCGTCGCCCACCGCTGCGCGCCAGTGCCGTCGGCACAGCGAAACATAGGTCTCATTGCCCCCGATCTGCACCTGTTCGCCGTCCTGCAACGGCCGTCCGCCCTCGCCTTTTCGCACCACCATCGTGGCCTTCTTGCCGCAATGGCAGATCGTGCGCACCTCACGCATTTCATCCGCCCAGGCCAGCAAAGCCGCCGATCCCGGGAACAGATCGCCTTTGAAATCAACGCGCAGGCCGTAACACATGATCGGCACCGACAGATCATCCACCGCCCGCGCCAGTTGCCAGACCTGCGCTTTGGTCAGGAACTGCGCTTCGTCGATAAAGACGCAGGCAACGGCACCCTGCGCCTGCCGGACAGCAATCTTGGCAAACATGTCCTCCTCCGGCGCGAACGTATCCGCAGGCTCGCCAATGCCGATCCGGCTCGCGATCCGGCCTTCGCCCGCCCGGTTGTCGAACTGGGCCGTGATCAGATAGGTCACCATCCCGCCTTCGCGGTAATTGTGCGACGCCTGCAGCAGCGACGTCGATTTGCCCGCATTCATCGTGGAATAATGGAAGTACAGTTTGGCCATGCCCCGCATCTAGCCGATGGCATGCCGCCCCCGCAAGACGGACCGCAGAAAGGGGTCATCAGTCGCACCGAATGATGACCCCGAACGCGGTCCGACGCCGGATGGCACGGAAACTGGTACCATTCCGGCACATCCGGAACTTGAAATAACATGACAAATGCTGCGCGCCGGATTAAGGGGAAAAGAAAGCACCCCTTCCCCCTTCTTTCGCAAAGTGTCCCGATGAGCCTTTCCAGCTATCTGAAAAAACACACGGAATCCCTCGTCAAAGAAGTCGGGATCGAGGCAGCCTGCGATTTGACCGGACGGTCCAAGGCCACCTTGGGGCGGTACTACTCCGACAGCGACGAACATGAAGACCGCTTCATGCCGATTGATGTCGTCGCCCAACTGGAAGGGGCCTCGAAATTCCCGCATGTCACGGCGGCACTCGCCGACCTGCGCGGTATCACGATGGCCTATGATATCG
>JANMDH010000530.1:0-4529 GCA_031376195.1 Gemmobacter sp.
GGGCGGGTGATGGCGGTGATGATCGAGGATGAGACGGAGCGGTCGACGAAAATCAGCGCAACCACACACAGCACCAGCGAATGAAACGTCAGGGCGCGCACCTGATCGATATCAAAGCCGTATCCGGGGGCGAGGAACAGGATTGTCGTCACAACGCCCAGCACCAGCGCGCCTTGCAGCAGGCTCCAGATGATCGTCGGGGTGGAAAACAGCGGCTCGGCCACCGGGCGGGGCGGGCGGTCCATCACACCGTCTTCTTCGCCTTCCGCCTCGAACACCAGCGAACAGACCGGGTCGATCACCATTTCCAGAAAGGCAATATGCACCGGGCCGAAGAGCAGCGGCATGCCGAACGCCAGCGGGATCAGCGCGAGGCCCGCGATGGGCACATGCACGGCAAGGATGAACGACATGGCCTTGCGCAGATTGTCATAGATGCGGCGGCCAAGGCGCACAGTGGTGACGATGGAGCCGAAATCATCATCCAGCAGCACGATGGACGCGGCTTCCCTTGCGACATCCGTGCCGCGCCCGCCCATCGCCACGCCAATATCTGCGGCCTTGAGCGAGGGCGCGTCATTCACCCCGTCGCCAGTCATCGCAACGATGGCACCTTTGGCCTGCAGAGCCTTGACGATCCGCAGCTTTTGTTCCGGCTGGATGCGTGCAAAGACCGTCGCGGTCTGCAGCGCCGTTGCAAGGGCTGCGTCCGACATCGCAGTCAGTGCAGCACCGTCGATGACGGTATCGCCGCCGATACCCGCATCTTTGGCAATCGCCAGCGCCGTGGCCGGATAGTCGCCTGTGATCATGATGACCCTGATCCCGGCAGATTTGCACTGCGCCACTGCGGCGGGAACCGACGCGCGCAAAGGGTCGGCCAGCCCCACCAGACCCAGATAGCGATAATTGAAATCGTGCTGGTCCAGGGGCAGGTCTTTGCCCGCAAAACCCGCCTCGGCCACGCCCAGAACGCGCAGGCCGCGGGCGGCCATTGCGTCCACGGCCTTTAACATCGCCGCGCGGGTGGGGTCATCCAGATGGCACAGATCTGCAATCGCCTCGGGGGCGCCTTTGGCTGCAATCATGTGCCCGCCTGAGCCGCTGAAGCGGTTCCAGACTTGCGACATTGCCAGCAGTTTGGGTGACAGCGGGTAGGTCCGGATCAGGGTGCGACCCTCAGCAGGCAAGGTTTCGTCTGGCCGAAGATCGGCTTTGGCCAAGACATGAAATGCCTTTTCCATCGGATCATAGGGGTCCGGGGCCGACGCCATGACCCCGGTCGCCGCCAGTTCGCGAAACGCATCAGGCACGGGTTGTTGGCCAATGTGCAAAGCCTGCCCATCCGGCAGATGCAGTGCAGCGATGGTCATGCGGTTTTCAGTAAGGGTGCCGGTCTTATCGGTGCAAAGAACTGATGCTGCCCCTAAAGATTCAATCGCGGATGCCCGCCGGGTCAGCACCCGCGCCTTGGAAATCCGCCAGGCCCCCATCGCCATGAACACCGCCAGCACCATGGGAAATTCTTCGGGCAGCATTGCCATGCCGACGGCGATCCCTGCCAGTACCCCTTCAAGCCAGTCCCCGCGCAGCCAGCCGTAAAGCCCGACCACCAGCAGCGCCACCGCGCCGCCGATCAGCGCAAAGGCCAGAACCAGCGTCCGCATCTGGCGCTGTAGGTGCGGCGTGCCGGTTTCCAACTGATCCAGCGAGGTGCCGATTTTGCCGATTTCACTGCGCGGGCCCGTTGCCGTCACCTCGGCCAAGGCCGTGCCGCGCACGATCAGACTGCCGGAATAGACGAGGGGTTGATCCTCGCCGCCCGGTCGGGCTGTGTCGGCGCTTGGCCCTACCCCTTTGCGCACGGGCACTGCCTCACCCGTCAGCAGGGATTCGTCCGCCGACAAGTCTGACGCCTGCAGCAGCCGCGCATCAGCGGGCACGCGGTCGCCTTCGGCCAATACGATCACATCGCCGCGCACGACGTCCGCCCCTGCAACCCGCAGGCGGTCACCGCCGCGAACCACCAAGGCGCGCGGGCTGGTCAAATCGCGGAGCGCTTCCAGAACGCGTTCTGTCCGCGCCTCCTGCACCGCCGTGATGCCGATTGACATGCAGGCAAAGGCAAGCAGGATCAGCGCCTCGGCCCGGCTGCCGAGCAGCAGATAAACGACGCCCCCCGCCAGCAGCAGCGCCAGCATCGGTTCGCGCAGCACATTCAGGATGATGCGCAGCGGCGAACGGCGTTTTGCGCGGGGCAAGGCATTGGGGCCATCGGTGGAAAGGCGGGACGCGGCTTCGGCTGGGGAAAGGCCGCTGGTCGGGTTTGACATTGCATCGTCCATAGCACGTCTCCACTTGGGCGGGCATTTGCGCACCTTGACCAAGCTTGCGCGATATTTTCACGCCAAGGATTGATCTGTATCAGGGCGGTCTTTGATCGCTTGGCTAAGGGTCAGGGCAACCCGCCACGATTGAAAAAGGTGCCGCCCGATGCCTGTAGTCCCAGAGCCCGCCCCGGCAGCCGCGCCCGGCCTTCGCTTCCCCTCGGCCTTCACAATCCTGTTTGTGCTGATCATTCTGGTGGCGGCGCTGACCTGGATCATCCCGGCGGGCCTTTATGACCGCGTGCCTTCCGAGGCGTTGGGCAAGGACGTGCCGGTGGCGGGCAGCTATGCCCCGACCGAGGCCAATCCGCAGGGTGTGTTCGATGTGATCCTTGCGCCGATTGCCGGGTTCTACGACCCCGACAGTTACACCGCCAATGCCATCGACGTGTCGCTGTTCGTGCTGATCATCGGGGGGTTCATCGGCGTGGTCACGGCGACGGGCGCGATTGATGCGGGCATTGCGCGGGCGATGGTGCGGATGAAGGGCCGCGAAAACTGGATGATCCCGTTTCTGATGGCGCTGTTCGCGCTTGGCGGCACGACTTACGGCATGGCCGAGGAAACCTTGGCGTTTTACGTCCTGCTGATCCCGGTGCTGATCGCGGCGGGCTATGACGCCGTGGTGGCGGTGGCGGTGATCCTGCTGGGCGCGGGGGTGGGCGTGCTCGGGTCCACGATCAACGCGTTTTCCACGGTGATCGCGTCGGATGCGGCGGGGGTGACGTTTGCCGATGGGCTGATGTTGCGGCTGATCATTTTGGCGGTGTGCTGGCTGGTCACGGTGGTGTTCGTGATGCGCTATGCGGCACGGGTCAAGGCGGACCCGTCCAAGTCATTGGTGTTCGATAAAAAAACCGCGAATGAGGCGCATTTTCTGGGCGGCAAGGCGAATGCCGACCTGTCGTTCACCGGCCTGCACCAGATTGTGCTGATCCTGTTCGCGCTGACCTTTGCCGTGATGATCTGGGGCGTGTCGAGCCAGGGCTGGTGGATGGCGCAGATGTCGGGGCTGTTCCTGATCGCGGCAATCATCATCGGCATCATCGCCCGGTTGGGCGAGGCGCGGCTGGTCGACACCTTCGTCAACGGCGCGCGTGATCTGCTGGGTGTCGCGCTGATCATCGGTCTGGCGCGGGGGATCGTTGTCGTGATGGATGCGGGGCATATCACCGACACCATCCTGCATTCCGCCGAGGGGGCAGTCGCCGGTTTGTCCGAAGTGGCT
This sequence comes from Gemmobacter sp., assembly GCA_031376195.1. Taxonomy (GTDB): domain Bacteria; phylum Pseudomonadota; class Alphaproteobacteria; order Rhodobacterales; family Rhodobacteraceae; genus JANPIX01. The sequence continues at coordinate 3,616 of JANMDH010000530.1, forward strand.
TTCATCAATGTGGTCTACTGGATCGAGGTGGGCATGTCATTCCTCGTGCCCTCCACGTCCGGCCTTGCCGTGCTGACCATGCCGATTCTGGCACCCGTGGCCGATTTCGCGGGCGTGCAGCGTGAGCTGGTCGTCACCGCTTTTGCCACCGCCAGTGGCATCGTCAACCTGATCACCCCCACATCCGCCGTCGTCATGGGCGGCCTGGCCATTGGGCGCGTGCCTTATGAACGCTGGCTGCGGTTCATCTGGCCGCTGCTGCTAATGCTGACCGTCATCATCATGGCCGCACTCAGTGCCGCCGTCTTTATTGGATAGGCCCCCCCATGTCCCTGAAATATGGCGTTCATTCCGAGGCGGGCACATTGCGCCGCGTCATGGTTCACCGGCCCGGGTTGGAAATGGCCCGCCTGACGCCGGAGAACCGCGAGGCATTGCTGTTTGACGATGTGATCTGGGTGAAACAGGCGCGGGTCGAGCATATGACTTTTACCGACATGCTGCGCGAACGCGGGGTCGAAGTGGTGTTCCTGCGTGAGTTGCTGGAGGAAACCCTGCGCGACATGGAGGCCCGAAGGTGGCTGCTTGAGGCGCGGATCAATGACAATTCGGTGGGCGTGGGCCTGTCGGATGACCTGCTGGCTTGCCTGATGGAAATGGACGCCGAAAAGCTGTCTGGCGTGCTGATCGGTGGAATGAACCGGGCTGAGTTGCCGATCCCGCGGGCAGGTGTGCTGATACCGATGCTGCGGCCGCAGGATTTCGTGCTGCCGCCTATGCCGAACCACATCTTCACCCGCGACACCACCTGCTGGATTTACGGCGGCGTCACGCTGAACCCGATGTATTGGGCGGCGAGGCGGTTGGAGACGCTGAACCTCGCCGCGATCTACAAGTTCCATCCGGATTTCAAG
>JANMDH010000553.1:0-5001 GCA_031376195.1 Gemmobacter sp.
GGACCGCACCACCAAGGATGCAACCGTCAAACGCTTTTCCCAACGGTGAATATAACCCGTTTCGCCCGCATCGCGCCGACGTCATTGACGCATATAATTTCGGACGCAGACTGCAAACCACCCGATGCCGACGCGCGATAATGTCATCTGCGAATACCGGACGTCCGAACCGGACGGATTCGTCCTCGACACATTTTATCACATGCGGGGACTAGTCATTCAGACGCGCAGCGATAACAACCCCGATCCCGCCTGCAACAGTTGCAACGCCGGCGAAGATGCAGTTCCAGAACCATTCACCTCCGCCCGCACCAGAAACTGCCGCAGCAGTTTTTCAACCTGTTTGGGATCACTGAATTGCGCCACCTCGCCACTGCCCAGCGCACGTTCGGATTTCGCACGCAGAATGCCAACCTGCTTATCCAGATCCAGCCCGACGAAGGTTGCAGGCAAGCCAAGCGCCGTCTCGAACACCTGCCGCAGCGGGCTGTTCCCGATCACCGTCAGCCATTTCGTATCCGGCCCCGAAGGTTTTGTCGCCAGCGTTGCCAGTTCGCGGCGCGCGTTCATCGCCAGCCGCATGTCGTTGTTCTGGTCCCCCACCGCCGATTCAAAACGGCGCGCCTTGTACGCCGTCAGGATTTTATCGGCAAAGGTGGAAACCTGCGTGCGCGGCACCGACAGATCGAACCCGAACGCCGCCGACAGCGCCTGATACTGCTTGTCCGCCAGCCTGTTGGCCAAAGTGCCCACCTTCAGCGTCCCTTCATCCAGAACTTTCCGGATAAAGGCCTTGTTGTTGATGTCCCCGTCCAGCCCGTAAGCCCCCAGCGCCACGCGCAACAGGCGCCGGTCCGACACCAGCGCCTCTGCCGTTTTGATGCCGCCGATCTTTTCGCGGAAATACGCCTCGTCCCGCTTCGCCACCGGGTCCGCCTCGAACGCGGTGCGCTGTGCCGTCTGGGTGCGTTGCAGAAACGTCCACCCCGTATAGCCGCCAAAAGGGATGACGGGGCTGAACATCATGACGCGTGGGCGGCGAACAGGCGGTCCTCGCGCGGCAGCAGAACCCGCAGTGCCTTCAGCGCCTGATAGGGCTGATCTTCCAGAACCGAACTGGTCGCGAGCGACAGTTGCGCACGGCTGTCCGGGTCGGTCAGCACCTGGCTTAGCTGTTCGATCCCGCGCAGCAGTTGCCGCCGCGCATCGCCCGCCGACATATCCCCCGACAGAACCAACTGCGCCACGTAACACACCCGCCGCACCGGCGTGTTCGCCTCTTCCGGGTGGATCGCATCGCGCAGGCGCAGGATATGCGCGTTCGGCGTCATGATGGCCAGGCGCGATCTCTTGTCGCCGTTTTCCACCACGGCCCCATTGATCAACACCCGCTCATGCGGCCCGAGTTTCAGGACAAGTCCGCTCATATCAACCCCTCGTCTGATCCGCGCAGGCCGCGCATGACGGCGGTGTTGATGTCCACCAGAACCTCTAGACTGCCGCGATTGTCCAGAACGGCGCGGCTGTGTTCTGCTGTGAATTCATACAGGTAGAACAACTGCGCCCGCAGTGGGCCGGGCAATCCGTTGTCGGGATCGGCGACATCCATCGCAAAGGTGGACCACAGCCGCGTGTTGTCGGACAGGGCCGCAACAAAGGCCGGGAAATCGCGGTCGCGGCTGGCCCATGCGGCGGTCATGCGTTGCGTGGTGCGGGCCAGCAGGTCGTATTCGACCATGCGCGGCGTGCGGACCGGCGCGTCGGGGCGGCGATAGGCAAAATTGGCAGATTGCATCAGGGACAAGGGCTATCCTTCCGGGGGTGCGGGGAAATCGGCGCAGCGGGCCGGGGCGGTCATGCCACCCCGGCCCGCCTATTGCTTAACGGAACAGCCCGAGCAGATTCTGCGGCTGCTGGTTTGCAATCGACAGGGCCTGAATGCCCAACTGCTGCTGCACCTGAAGCGCCTGAAGCCGTGCAGACGCCTCTTCCATGTCGGCATCGACCAGCGTCCCGATCCCCGCCTTCAGCGAATCCGACAGTTTGCCCACGAAATCGGCCTGAATTTCGACGCGCTTTTGCACCGAACCAAACGACGCCGCCGCGTTGATCGACGTTTGCATCATAGCCTCGATATTGCCCAGCGCGGCCGTCGCACCCGCATCGGTCGACACGTCGATGCTCGACAACGCAGCCAGCCCACCCGCGCCCGCATTGGTAAACTGCGCGCTGACGGTCTTGCTTGTCGCGCTGGTGTTGGAAAAGGCCAGCGCGCCCGGCGTGCCGCTGTCATAATCCACCGAAAGGCCGGTGATCCCCAACGCGTCCACCGCATTCTTCAGCCCCACCGCCACCAGATCGGATGTCGTGGTCGATGCCACATCGGAGGCCGACACCGTATAGCTGGCCGTTTTTCCACCGATGCTCAGCGCAACCTGATCGCCCGCCGCAAAGGCCGTGGTGCCATCATTGATGACGATGTTCCCGGTGCCCGACGTCGCGTTCAGCGTAAAGCCCGCCGTATCGCCTGCTGTGGACACGCCTGTGGATGTTCCAAGCACGTTTTTGGCAGTATAACTGCCAATCGACAGGTTCTGCGCGTTCACCGTGATTGACGACGCCGCAACCGATGATCCGGTCCGGTCAAGCGAGGCCAGAACATCGACCGACGTCTGCGATCCGTCGACAAGGTTCAACCCGTTGAACTGCGCCGCCCCGACCACCGATTCGATCTGGCTGCGCAGGGCCACAATGTCTGTCTGGATCTTTGCACGGTCGACGTTCTTTTCCTGTGCGGCAACGATCTTGCCTTTCACTTCGGTCAAAAGGTCGGTCACCGTTTCGGCGGCCTGACGCCCCACGGCGATGGTCGACGACCCGAGCGCCAGGCTGTCGGAGATTCCCTTGAACCCCTTCACATCCGATTCCATGACTTTGGAAATGGCCCAGACGGCAGCATTGTCCTTGGCCGAATTCACGGATTTGCCGGTCGAAATTTCGGATTGCGTCATGCTCATCTTGGCATTGGTGCCCTTGATCGTCTGCAGGGCAACCATGGCGCTGGTATTGGTCAGAATCGAAGACATTTTCAGTTTCCCTTTATGTGCCGGCGCATTTCGCACGGCTGAACACACCACCCGTAAGGATGGCAAAACAGGCCTTCGCGCCCTTGCAGAGGATCGGTTCCGTCTGCGCCACCCCGGTTGTGGGATGCAGGACAAGGGATGGCAGCGAAGTTCTAACGGAGTGCTAAAGCCTGGCTGTTCGCTCCGGCGAATTACCGGGCATTTGACTCAAACGCAGCACTTACAGACGCTGCGCCAAGTGCCCCGTGTCGGGTTGAAGGGCGGCGCGGCGGCCCTGTCCATCATAGGTCGATAGGCCGGTCTGGGCTGTGGCGACCTCGGTCAATCGCCGCCGGGCCGCACGCACGCCCCGGGCCGCAGCGGCCAGACACGCCTGATTGCGGGCCGCTTTGGTGTGCAGGCGCCGGGCGAGCGTCAGGTCATCAAGGCCCGCAATCCCCGGCATCAGGCTGGCAATCTCGGCGACCCCTGCGGCCAGTCCCGACAGGACACCGCGTTGCAGCCCCTCCTGCACCCGATCCAGCGCCTGTTCCAGACGCAGTGCCACATGACGGGGGTCAGGGCTTTGCATCAGACTTTTCCGTCAACGCGCGAAACAGTGATTCGGCCAGGCCAAGTCCGCCGTGCTTGACGATCGCCGTCGCCTGTTCCTGCCGCAGGAAAGACGCGAACTGGTCTTCCCCGATCCCGCCGCCAAACGACGTGGAACTGTCGCCAACCCCGGCATGACCCAGCATTTCCGACAAAAAGGTGGCCTCAAGCGCCTGCGCCTTTTCCCAAAGCGGGTTCTGCGCGCGGTCTTCGCCGGGGGGGTTCGGGGGCAGGCTGGTAGGTATCGTGGTCTGGATCAACATGGCTTCTGCCTTTCGCTCGGATTTTCTGCAGTCTGGGCACAGACAGTAAAGATTGGGTAATCAGTTGACGGCATGGTTGGGCATCTTGGCAGAAGTCGGGTTTGCAATGATCGTGACGTCCCTTCCCATCGTTACCGGTATGCAGATACCGCCCCCATCACCGGACGGTGCAGGCAACGATATATTTTGTCGGTTCGTCGACTCACGCGCGTCGGCCCCGGATAATCGCAGTACCGACGATATCCCGCCTGGCGACGCGCTGAATATCGTGGCGGATGCTGCAGCCATCGGGGGCGCTTTGCCTGTTTGCGTGCAGCCCACCCCGACGATCACCTTAAAAATGCCAATGGATACGGCCAGCTATGCCATTCCGTCTGACGATGACGTGATTGACCTTTCCCAACCCGCTCCGGTGCCGGACGGCGCGCCACTGGTTCCGCTTCAGGCGAAAGATGCAGGGATCGCCGATGGCCGCCCCGCAACGAAGGTGCCGCCGCTGGACCCGGCATCGTCCGCTTTTGCAAATGCGCCGTCCCCTGCCGACATTCCCGATGTGGGCACCGCCCCGGGCCCGACGGTCACGCAGCCAAAGCCGCGCGACGCTGGCGCGCCGCACCCCGCCAGTGACCCAAACCTTTGCCCACCGCCCGCTTTGAACATCGTCGATGCAGCACCCGCCGCTGGTCGGTCAGCCAATCCTGCCCCTGCCCAAACCACCGCCGCACAACGACTTTGGGGCATGATGGGGCATCGATCCCCCTTGCAGGTTTCCCCTGGGGCGGCGATGCGCGCACCGCAGACCTGCGCGCGAACTTTGGCCTCGAGGGCCCGAAGCCGGTTGGAAGCTACCCAAACGGACTCAGTCCCTTCGGTGTTTTCGACATGGCCGGCAATGTGCGCGAGTGGCTGAGGGAAGCCCGACCGGACCAGAGACACGGCGTGGCCGGCGGGTCGTGGATGGATCCTGCCTACATGTTCGAGCTTTCCCATCTCGAGTGGTTCGATCCGGGCTACGCGAACGAAGCGATCGGCTTCCGCTTGGTTATGCTCAGCGAACACAA
>JANMDH010000404.1:0-4908 GCA_031376195.1 Gemmobacter sp.
CAATGCTGCCAGCCAACATGACATCGCCCGGCAACCGATCAACCGACTCGCAGGTCGGGCCAAAGACACTGCGCGGCTGGGCGGCATCGGTCCGGCGCTGACCCTCCGGGGTCACCACATGGATGCGGTCGATCACCCCGATCATCGGAAGTTCGAAAAACGCACCGTAAGTCCCGTCATTCAGGAACACATGCCCCCCATCGCGAACTGCCTTGACCTTGGAGGCATGGGTGAACGCGTCACCGCACAACGCGCGGCCCGGTTCGCAAACCAGCATCGGGCGATCCCCACCAAAGGCTTCGGTCGTCACCCGGTCGATCAGCGCGAAAGTTTCCTCAATCTGCGGCAGGACGCCGTGCAACCGGTGGTTCGGGAACCCGCCGCCCACGTTCAGGCGCGCGATGGTCACGCCTGCGCCGTGTGCGATGTCCGCCGCTGCATGAATGTAGGATTCCCATGCCTTCGGGTCCGTGCACTGCGTCCCGGGATGGAAGGTGATGGATGGGATAAACCCCGCCGCGGCCACGGTTTTCAACAGCTCTGTCGCCAGTTCCACCGTCGCCCCGAATTTCGCGCCGAAGTTATAAGCCGCACCTGACACCGGCAACTTGAAGCGCACCGTGATCTCGGTGTCATTGGCAGGGACCAGGTCGATCAACTTGGCCAGTTCCGAGGCGGAATCAACCGAATAGGATTTGACCCCCATCTCCACCGCCACGGCAATTTCGGCCCGGCTGCGCACCGGATTGTTGTAGTGCAAGGCGGCATGCGGGGCCAGGCGGCGGATCATCCTGATCTCGACCGGGGAGGCCACGTCAAACCCGCACAGGCCTGCGGCGACCAGATTGTCGATCACCACTTCCTCGGGGTTCGATTTGACCGCATAGGTCACAAGGCCCGGAAAGCCGTCAATGAAGCGCCGGGCTGCAGACTGGACAGCTTCGGGTGAAAAGAAAAGAACCGGGTTTTCCGGGCGCACCGCGCGCAGATATTCGGTCGGGTTGGTCCAGATTGTTTTCGACAGTCCCATCGGCGTGATCCTTCTTCTGCGTGCCAACAAGACGCAAGATCACCCCCCTGTCCCTGACAGAAGTGCGGCACCCTGCGCGGTTTTACAACCAGGCCAGGTGCGTATGAGCCGCCCTTTTCCTGAACTTCGGAATGGCGATATGGGGCACATTTTCACCGATGAAAACTGTATATTTGTAGTGCAAGGCTGTTATAATGACGAAAAAGGGATACAAATTTCATGGATGAACTCGACAGCAACATATTGACCCTTTTAGGCGCCGATGCCCGCATGTCGCTGGCCACCCTGGCGCGGCGCTTGAAGGTGGCCCGGTCCACCGTTCAGGCCCGGTTGGAGCGGTTGGAGACAACAGGCGTGATCGCAGGCTACACCCTCAAACTGGGTGAGGCAGCACGCGCAGGCCGTTTGCGGGCCGCCGTCCTGCTGACGATTGAACAGCGCGCGCAGGCAGCGATTCTGACCCGCCTGAAATCAGTGCCCGAGGTGGAACGCGCGATCACGACATCCGGGCGCTATGACCTGATCCTGCAGATCGGCGCGCCAAACACGCAAGTGCTTGATCAGGTGCTGGACCAGATCGAGGCGATGACAGGTGTTACGACCAGCGAAAGCCTGATCTATCTCACCACGCGGCTGGACCGCGCGATTTAATCCCGCCGCTGCGTCCGCGCGATCATCGCGGTCACCATCTTGTCGCGTTCGGTCGCGGAAAGATTGCCCATACCCTTCAGCCTGCCCCGCGTCAGCAGATCGGCCAGCCCATGCGCCATCGCCCAGGCAGCAGCCACTTCCAATGGGCCGCCCCCGGTCTGGCTCACAAGCGCGGTCAGATTGTCATAGGCGGCATCAGCCGCAAGCTTTAGCTCCGGATCCGCATAATCGGGTCGGTCCGACCCGAACAGCAGCCGGAACAGCGCGGGACGTGCCAAGGCAAAGTCCACATATCCCACACCCGAGGCCAGAAACTGCGCCTCGGTCGACGGGCCGGCCGCCGCTTCCCTCGCCCGTTGTGTTTCCAGAAAACGGCGAAATCCTTCGGCGGCAAGCGCTGTCAACAGCCCGTTTGCATCGCCGAAATGATGCGCCGGGGCCGCATGACTGACCCCCGCCCTGCGTGCCACCTGCCGCAGGGAAAACGCCTCAATCCCCCGCTCGGCCAGTTCGGCCTCGGCTGCCGTCAACAGCGCCGCACGCAGGTCGCCGTGGTGGTAAGGCGACTTTGCGCCTTGGTCTTCATCCATCATGTTTCAGGCGTATCAAGGCATCTAGTCACTGTCAAATTTTTATCTTGACAGCGACAAGATAAGGGCTTTACCGTTGTGCTGTCGAACACAAGAGGATGCCATGACCCCCGAAACCTTGTTCCAGATTGCAAACCCGATCCCCCTGATCGGCTGGGCGATGCTGGCCCTGTCACCCTTGATCCCGCGCCTGTCGCAACTGGTGGCGGGCCTGATCATCCCCCTGATGATGGCTGTCCTGTACACTGCCCTTGTTCTGGCCAACTTCGCAGGGTCCGAGGGGGATTTCACCTCGCTCACAGGGGTGCAGGCGCTGTTTGCCAATCCCTTCAACCTGCTGGCGGGCTGGGTCCATTATCTTGCCTTTGATCTCTTTGTCGGGGCCTGGATCGCCCGCACCGCCCGGGCTGAAGGGATAGCCCATCTGTTCGTTCTGCCCTGCCTGTTCCTGACCCTCATGTTAGGCCCGGCAGGCTTTTTGTTGTTTTCCGCCCTCCGGGCCATTCCCGCCATGCACCGCACAGGAGCCACCCCATGACCGCCACCCTGACCCGTCCCTTGCACCAGCCTTCCCGCATCTGGAAAGACGCCCCCGCCTTCAGCGCCCTGACCTTCATGATCGTCGCAGCCCTTATCCCGCTGCTCGCCGCCATGACGCTCGACATCCGCCAGTTTCAGGGCGACTCCGTCTGGCTGAAGCCGGTCAAATTCCATCTCGCCCTCGCCATCTACCTTGGCACTCTCGTCTTCTTTGCCCGCTTCATGCCCGACGCCACACGCGCCAGCCGTCGCTGGCGCATCTATGTGGCCGTGGTCTGCACCGCCATTGTCGCCGAACTTATCTGGGTCGGCGGTGCGGCCAGCTTTGGCACCGCGTCGCATTTCAATGATGCAACCCCCGCCATGGCCGCCCTTTATGCCATCATGGGCCTTGCTGCCATCATCCTTACCTCCGCCAGCCTTGTCATGGGGATCAGCATCGGGCGCAACCGCGCAACAGCCCTGCCCCCCGCCCAGAACCTGTCCATTGCCCTTGGCCTGATCCTGACCTTTGTGCTGACGGTCATCGTCGCAGGCACCATGTCTTCCGGCACCGGGCACTTCATCGGCACGCCGCTTACCGACGCCCGCCTGCCCATCATGGGCTGGTCGCGCGAGGTGGGCGATCTGCGCGCCTCGCATTTCTTTGCAACCCACGCCTTGCACGCTGTGCCAATTGCCGGCTGGATCGCCAGCCGCACCCTTGCCCCCCGCGCCGCCACGCTTGCGGTCTGTCTGGCGGGTGCCGCCTATGCCGGGCTGGTCATCGCCCTGTTTGCGCAGGCCCTGATGGGACTGCCCGTCATCGCCTGATCCGCCGCAATCGCGGCTTTTCCTTTGGCCCCCGTCACGCTAGAACCCCGGGCGATGCAGCCCGGGAAGATCAGAATGCCGATGGAAAAGACCTTTGACGCCGCCAGTGCCGAACCGCGCCTTTACGCGGCCTGGGAACAGGCCGGTGCCTTCAAGGCAGGGGCGAATGCCACCCCGGGGGCTGAGGCTTTTTCCATCGTGATCCCGCCGCCGAACGTCACCGGCTCGCTGCACATGGGCCACGCGTTCAACAACACCCTGCAGGATATTCTGGTCCGCTGGCACCGGATGCGCGGGTTCGACACGCTCTGGCAACCCGGCACCGACCATGCCGGGATCGCGACCCAGATGGTGGTGGAACGTGAACTGGCGCTGACCCAGCAGCCAGGCCGCCGCGAGATGGGGCGCGAGAAGTTCATCGAAAAAGTGTGGGAGCAGAAGGTCAAATCCGAAGCGACGATCCTGGGCCAGCTGAAACGCCTCGGCGCGTCCTGCGACTGGTCGCGCACCGCCTTCACGATGGACGCGCATTTCCACGACGCGGTAACACGCGTCTGTGTGGAGATGTACAACAAGGGCCTGATCTATCGCGGCAAACGCCTTGTGAACTGGGACCCGCATTTCGAAACCGCGATTTCCGATCTGGAGGTCGAAAATATCGAAGTTCCCGGCCACATGTGGCACTTCAAATACCCGCTAGCCGGTGGCGAGACCTATGAATATGTCGAGAAAGACGCCGAAGGCCGCGTGACCCTGCGGGAGGTCCGCGATTATATCAGCATCGCCACAACCCGGCCCGAAACCATGCTGGGCGACGGCGCGGTCGCAGTTCATCCATCGGATGAACGTTACGCGCCAATCATCGGGAAACTTTGTGAAATTCCGGTGGGGCCTGCCGAACATCGCCGCCTGATCCCGATCATCACCGATGAATATCCGGACCCGGACTTCGGCTCCGGCGCGGTGAAGATCACCGGCGCGCATGACCAGAACGACTATGGCGTCGCCAAGCGCAACGGCATCCCGATGTACCGGCTGATGGATACCAAGGGCGCGATGCGCGCCGACGGCGCGACCTATGCCGAAGCCGCCGCTCAGGCCCGCGCCATCGTCGCGGCGGGCGGGCAGCCGGACGCAAACGCCGTTGATGCCGTCAACCTTGTTCCCGACGAATACCGAGGCCTCGAGCGTTTCGAAGCGCGCAAGCGCGTCGTCGCCGACATTGACGCTGACGGGCTGATGATTCAAGCCGAGGCCAAGCGCATCATGCAGCCTTTCGGTGAC
>JANMDH010000008.1:0-2234 GCA_031376195.1 Gemmobacter sp.
CAAGCGTGCTGGCCGATGTCAACTACGCCACCAACGCCTCCATCACCGAAATCGCCGTACGCGCCGGCGTCTCGCCCCCCACTGTCACCCGCTTCTGCCGCCGCCTGGGCTGCGTTTCCTTTTCGGACTTCAAGGTTCAGCTCGCCAAAAGCGCCTATGTCGGCCTGCGCTATCTGAAACCGGAATCCATCACCTCCACAGCCGCCGAGGTGGCCGAAGATATCGTGACCAAGGCACAGAAAGCCTTGTTCGAAATCCACCGCAATCTTGATCTTGCGGCCATCGAACGTGCCGCCGATCTGCTGGCCCGCGCCGGCATGATCTATGCCTTCGGGTCGGGCGGTAATTCTTCGATGATCGTCAACGAACTGCAGAACCGCCTGTTCCGTCTGGGCGCGCGCATTTCCGCCTCGAACGATCACGGCATGAACCTGATGCTTTCGGCTTCGGCCACGCCGGGCACCGTCGTTTTCGGATCCTCCTTTTCCGGGCGCAATCAGGAACTGGTGCGCTGCTTTGTCCTGCTGCGGGATCGGGGCATCCCCACCATCGCCATCACGCAAAGCGGCTCCCCCGTCGCCGATGCGGCGGATGTGGTGATCCCGGTCAATCTGCCCGAAGGGCAGAACATCTTTCGGGCCACGTCGACCCGCTATGCCTATCTCGCCGCGGTGGACATCATCGCGAACCTTGTGGCCTACGCCGACCGCCCGCGCACGACCCGCATCCTGCGCGGCATCAAGGAACAACTGATCCGCCACCGCGACGGGGATGATCGACAGCTTTTGGGCGACTGACGTCCGACCGGGGCGCAGGCGGCCGCCCCGGCCCCGGTTTTCATGCCGCAACGGGGGGTGATCCATGTCCCAGCGTCTTGCCATTGTGACCGGGGCCGCAGGCGACATCGGGCAGGCCATCGCCCGCCGTCTGGGCCAGGACCATGATCTGGTGATCCTGGCCGACCGCGATCTGGCCGGGGCGGAACGCGTCGCCGCAGACTTCGGCACAGGGTTCATCGCCATGCCGCTGGATGTGACGCAGGCCCAAAGCTGCGCCGCCTTGGCCGCGAAAGTGGAACCGCTCGGGCCCATTGCGACGCTCGTGAACAACGCAGGTGCTGCTTTGGGCGCATCGCTGCATCAAACCTCCCCGGACCTCTGGGCCAAAGACCGCGCCCTGAATTTCGACGGCATCTTTCTGATGTTCCACGCCTTTGCCCCGCAACTGGTGGCAGCCAGGGGGTCCGTCGTCAACATTGCCTCCGTCAACGGCTTTGGCGTTTTCGGCCACCCCGCCTATTCGGCGGCCAAGGCCGGGATGATCCACCTGACGCGCAGCATCGCGGTGGAATATGGCCGCCACGGCGTGCGTGCAAACGCCGTAGCCCCCGGCACCGTGCGCACCAAAGGCTGGGACGCGCGGGCCGCAGCCAACCCCAACGTGTTTGCCGACGCCGCCGAACATTACCCCCTTGGCCGGATCGTGATGCCCGAAGACGTGGCCAACGCAGTGGGCTTTCTCGCCTCGCCTCTTGCCGCCGCCATCACCGGTGTCTGCCTGCCCGTCGATTGCGGGCTGACCGCAGGCATTCCCGCCCTAGCCCGCACCTTCAGCCAGACCGACGATTACTGACCGGAAAGAACACATGCTTTTCCTTGAAAACACCTGGACTGCCGACCCCGCCCCCGCAGGCACCTGGACCCTGACGCTGACCAATCTGGGCGATGCGCCGCTGGCAGGTTTCACCCTGTCGGTTACGACCATCACCCGGATCATGCCGCAGCATCATATCTATGGCGCGCGCCTGCTGCACCGCACGGCCAATTATCACCAGTTCGGCCCCGTTGATCCGACGATCCTTGCGCCCGGTCAGGCATGGCGCTTTCAGGCCGAAGGCCTGTTCCGTTCCCCCTTTCACCGCAATGACGCGGCAAAGACCGCTTGGGTCACACTGGCCGACGGCACGCATCATCCCGTGCAAGTGGGTGATCTGATCGACGGCAACTCCCCGCCCGTCATCCCACCCTCCCGCATGCCAGACGGGCGGCTGACCCTGCCCTTCGCGCTGCTGCCGTGGCCCAATGCCATCGCGGCTGCCCCCGCCCCCGCCCCTGTCATCCTGCACGCCGCCCCCGGAACGCCGCTTGCCGATCTGCGCCTGATGCTATCGGTCGATGCCCTGCATAGCCGCCTGTTTCCCGCCGCGCGCCGACTGTTCCAACTTTCCCCCGCCC
>JANMDH010000013.1:0-1571 GCA_031376195.1 Gemmobacter sp.
TTCGACGCGAGGCCCAGCAGCACATCCCCCGCCACCACGCCACGCGGCAGATCCGCCCCGCGTTCCATCGCCCCCACCGCAAACCCCGCAAGGTCGAAATCGCCCTTGTGATACATCCCCGGCATTTCCGCCGTCTCGCCCCCGATCAGCGCACAGCCGCTGTCCGCACAGCCCTCCGCGATGCCCATGATGATGCGTGTCGCCTGATCCTGTTCCAGCTTTCCCGTCGCGAAATAATCAAGGAAAAACAGCGGCTCCGCCCCTTGGCAAACCAGATCGTTCACGCACATCGCCACCAGATCGACGCCAATCGTATCGACATTCCCCGTATCAATCGCGATCCGCAGCTTGGTCCCCACCCCATCCGTCGCCGCCACAAGGATCGGGTCGCTGTATCCCGCCGCCTTCAGATCGAACAACGCGCCAAAGCCGCCAAGCCCTGACATCACGCCCGACCGCCGCGTCGCCGCCGCCGCTGGCTTGATCCGTTCCACCAGCGCATTGCCCGCATCGATATCGACACCCGCATCCGCATAGGTCAGCCCGTTCCCGCCCGCCGTCTTGCCCGTGCTCATAGCAACCCCCCGTGTGATCGCCGCCCGCATAGACGATTGCCCCCGCCCCTGCAACGCCGCCCATGCAACGCCGCCCGCCCCGGACGCCCCCCCGTTCAAGACTTGACCCCCCGCCGCGTTCCCCCTAATCCCAAGCACAGGCCGGGTCTGTAGCTCAACTGGTCAGAGCAGGGCGCTCATAACGCCTTGGTTGGGGGTTCGAGTCCCTCCGGACCTACCATAGCCATGTGTTTCTTCTTTACTTTCAGCGCGGATGCCCTGGAAGAGTCGGCGGCGCTTCAGCCCGGCTTTGCAGATTGCCGGGCAAAAGCCCGGTCTATGTCTGCGACCTTTCTGGACCAACGACTGAAGGCGCGCGCAGCGCGGCGGGCCTGAACATCGGTCAGGATCAGGGATAACGCCCAATTCGCACGCCCATCCCTGCAGGCGTTAATCGTGCTTGACCGTCGCCTTAGGGGTGAACGATGCTCTGCGGGCAGGCCGAATTTCCGGTCGGGCCATTCTATTGAGGATGCCCAATGAAAACCTTTGCGTTGTTGTCCCTTGCCCTAACCGCCGCCCTCATTCTCTCCGGCTGCAAGAGCGAGGTCAGCTATAACCAGCGTCTGACCGTGATCGTCGAGACGCCTGCAGGCGAGGTCAGGGGGTCGGCGGTGACGCGGGTCACGGACACCGACACAACCGGCAGCATCTTCGTGCCGCCCGAAGCGAGCCGGGTGAGCAGCAAGGTTGTCGGCGAGGCTGTCGCAATCGAGGTCACGCCAGGGCGCTGGCTTTTTGCGCTGCTGGACGGACGGGAGGATGGATTGGGAGGGGCGGCATATCTGTCCTATCCTGCCTTCGGACTGGACAAAGCCTTGGACCGCGATGGGCAGCACACCTATGACGCCGCAGTGGCCCAGCTGCTGGCACAGCCGCTCGACACACCCGGCACGATCCCGCCCTCCGACTATCCGCTGATGGTGACGTTCGATGACATTGCGAAGCCCGAGACGG
>JANMDH010000023.1:0-1888 GCA_031376195.1 Gemmobacter sp.
GGCCATGCGTCTTGCGCCCCTTGCCAATCGTTTCCGGGTGAAAGCCGGTCTGCGCCGGGGCCAGCACGAAACAGCCGGTTTCAATCGCCCGCGCGCGCAATAAGGTTTCCCAATGGGCGGCCCCGGTCAGATGATTGAACGCGGCAGGAACAGTCAGGATCTGCGCACCCAACTGAGCCAGCCTGCGGTAAAGATGCGGAAAACGCACGTCATAGCAAATTGTCATCCCGACTCTACCGAAGGTTGTATCGGCCAGAACGGCCATGTTGCCCGGACGATAGCCTGCCGATTCGCGGTAAACCTCGGTCTCGGTCACGTCCACATCGAACATGTGGATCTTGTCATAGCGCGCCACGATGGCCCCATCTGGCCCGATCAGAAAGGACCGGTTGGCAAAGCGCCCATCCGCATCAATCGTCAGCAACGCCAGCGATCCGATCAGCAGCCAGATGCCCGATTGCGCCGCCTGTTTGCGTAAGGCGTTAAGGGTCGGATCATCCGCTTCGTGGTGCAGGACGGCACGTTGATGATTGCGGTTGGCGGACAGGATATTGGTGCATTCGGGGGTCAGCACAAACCCTGCCCCGCCCGCCACTGCCGCCTGAATCAGCGTGATCGTGCGCGGCAGATTTGCCATCGGGTCATCGCCTACATTCAGTTGCACCAGCCCTGCGCGCATGGATCAGCCTGCCAGCAGCTGATCAAGGCGGCCTTCGTAATCCAGTTCGTGGATGTCATCGCTGCCGCCCACATGTTTGCCGCCGATGAATATCTGCGGCACCGACCTGCGCCCGCCAGCGCGGGTGGTCATGGCATCACGCAGACCGAGGTCGCGGCTTACGTCAATTTCGGCGTAGGTCACGCCTTTTTTCGTCAACAAACGTTTTGCCGCAAGGCAATAGGGGCAGGTCGGGGTCGTATAGATTTCAACAGTTTTCATAGCGCACCTCTTCGTCGGCGCGACTATACGGAATTACGCGTCCTTCGCAACGCGCGCCAATGCGAGGATTGACACGCCAACCGCGCCAGCCGCCACGCAAGCCTCTGCCGCGGCGGCAAAGGTGGCCCCCGAGGTCATTACATCATCGACAATCAGCACATGCCGCCCTTCGACGCACGCCATCCGTCGCGGATGCACCGCCAGCGCGCCATCCATATTGGCAAACCGCCCGTCCCGGCTGCGTCCGTCCTGCGTGCCTGTGGATTTGCGCCGGACCAGCAGATCGGGGCAATGATCGAGGCCCGCCGCCCGTGCCAGAGCGCGGGACAAAAGTGCCGATTGGTTATAGCGCCGGGTGAAAAGGCGCATCCAGTGGAGCGGCACCGGGGCCACGATCATCCCCGGTTTCAGGATAGGCTGGGCAGCGCGCAGCAGCCAGGCGGCGGCGGGCCGGGCGAGATCGAGCCTGTCGCCATGTTTCAGGGCAAGCACCAGATTGCGCGCGTTGTCACGATAGAGCAGTGCCGCACGCCCCTGCGACCATGGCCGCCCCATCGCAAGGCAATCGTCACAATGGACGCCATGGCCCGGATCTTCCCCCGGCAACGGCACGCCGCAACTGTCGCAGACAAGGCCCGTGATAAACGGCGTTTCGCGCCAACAGGTGCCGCACAGGCCGAAATCGGTGGTTACCTGCGCATCGCAGGTCAGGCACTGCGGTGGGTAGATCATCTGTAACACGGCTTGCATTCGCATCCACTGTCCTTACCTTGCGCGGGTGATGCAAAGCCCACCCGTCCTGACCGACCGCCCTGCCCTGATCCGCAACCGTGCCCGCGCGGCCCGCGCGCCAGTGACGTTCCTGCAGGATGAAGTTCTGTCCGATGTTCAGGAAAGACTGACCGAGGTTAATAAATCGTTCAGATCTGTGGCGATCGTAACGGGGCA
>JANMDH010000026.1:0-9337 GCA_031376195.1 Gemmobacter sp.
AAAGAATTGGCAATCGTGAAGTGATCTGCAACGATATCCTTAATAAAATCAAAAGAGACTCTGGGAGGAGTGTCGACCATGCTGCCGGATGGCGGGCCTGTCATGTTAAGCGGAACCTGTGTAGAGCCGGGGATTTTTGCGTTGGTGGAACATGCCATGCTGGTGTCAGCACCGGCAGGTTGGGTCCTCGTCGACATCGGGGCGGTGGGTCTGTGTGGGACGGATTTTCACATTTTTGAAGGCAAGCATCCGTATCTGGAATATCCCCGGGTGATCGGGCATGAACTGGGCGGCACAGTGGCGCAGTCGGCACCGGGCTGGGATCAGGGTCAGCGGGTCGTGATCAATCCCTATTTTTCATGTGGAACCTGCCGGGCGTGCAGGCGGGGTAAACCGAACTGCTGCACAGCGATTTCCGTGCTGGGGGTGCATCGGGACGGGGGAATGTGCGCGCGGATCGCGGTGCCCGAGGGTAACCTTTACAAAGCGGAGGGCCTGAGCCTGCATCAGGCGGCGATGGTGGAATTTCTGGCCATCGGGGCGCACGCCGTGCGGCGGTCGGAGTTGCTGGAGGGTGACAGGGTGCTGGTGACAGGGGCAGGTCCTATTGGGCTGGGCACGGCGCTGTTCGCGCGGCTGGCGCGGGCGGAGGTGCACCTGCAGGATGTCAGTGCCGCGCGATTGCAGGCGGCGCGGCGCGGGTTCGGGTTTGAAAGCCTGCATGACATCTCGACGCCGCTGTTGACCGGAAAGTTGGCGGACGGCTTTGATGTGGTGTTCGACGCGACTGGAAACGGGGCCGCGATTGAGGCAGGCTTTGCCAATGTCGGGCATGGCGGCACCTATGTGCTGGTGAGTGTGGTGAAGGATGACATCCGATTTAACGATGCGGAATTTCACAAACGGGAAATGCGGCTGATCGGCAGCAGGAATGCCACGGAACAGGATTTCCAGACAGCGATGGATGCCTTGCGCAACGGCGACATCGACAGCGCAAAACTGGAATCGGCCGTACTTAACCTGAGTGAGCTGCCGAAACGATTCCCGGAACTGGTCAAGGATCGGGAAACCTTGACTAAGGTGATCATCGACTTTGCGGAAGACAGGGTATCACCGTGACCGAACTTGTCCGCATGACGGGGATCGAAAAACGCTTTCCGGGCGTGCATGCGCTGCGGTCAGCGCAGTTCGACCTTCGGACGGGTGAAGTTCACGCCTTGATGGGGGAAAACGGGGCAGGCAAATCGACGCTGATGAAAATCATGTCGGGGATCTATCAGCCGGATGGAGGCGAAATTCTGCTGGATGGCCGGCCGGTGCAGATCAGCGGCCCACGGGCGGCGCAGGCCTTGGGGATTGGTATCATCCATCAGGAACTGGCGCTGATGAACGATCTGACCGTGGCGCAGAATATCTTTATTGGGCGCGAGCCACGCAAGAGTTTCGGGCGGCTGGATGATGCGGCGCTGAACCGGAATGCGGAAGAGATCTTCGAGGGCATGAAGGTCAGGATCGACCCGCGCGTGGATGTGCGGACGTTGTCAGTGGCACGTCAGCAGATGGTGGAAATTGCGAAGGCCCTGTCGCATAAATCACGCCTTCTGATCATGGATGAACCGACGGCAGCGCTGAACGAGGCGGAGACGAACGAATTGTTCGCGATCATCCGGCGTCTGAAGTCCGAAGGGGTGGGCGTGGTTTATATCAGTCACAAGATGGATGAAATCCGGCGTATTTCAGACCGGGTGACCGTGATGCGCGACGGGGCCTATGTGGGCACGGTGCGGGCAGATGACACGCCGATTTCAACGATCATCTCGATGATGGTGGGGCGCGATCTGGACAGCGTGCATGTGGAAATTCCCGATCTGTCCACCGCCCCCGTGGCGCTGGAAGTGCGGGGATTGAAACGCGGGCGGACGGTGCGCGATGTCAGTTTCAGCCTGAAGCAAGGTGAAATTCTGGGGTTCGCGGGGCTGATGGGGGCCGGGCGCACCGAAGTGGCGCGCGTGATCTTTGGTGCAGACCCGCGCGATGCCGGTGAAATTCTGGTGCATGGCAAGCCGTGCACGATCCACAGCCCACGGGATGCGGTGGCGGCGGGCATCGGCTATCTGTCGGAGGATCGCAAACATTTCGGGCTGGCACTGGGTCTGGATGTTCGGGCAAATATCGGGCTGGCCAGCCTTGGGCGTTTTGGCAACCGGATAGGTGTTGTGAACGATGCGGCGCTGGCAAAGGTGGCGCGAGACTACATCGGTTCGCTGGCGATCCGGACGCCGTCCGACAAACAGGAGGTGCGGCTTTTGTCGGGGGGAAACCAGCAAAAGGTGGTTGTGGCGAAATGGCTGCTGCGCAACTGCGATGTGCTGATCTTCGATGAACCGACACGCGGAATCGACGTGGGGGCGAAGGCCGAGATTTACCGGTTGCTGCAGACGCTTGCGGCCGAGGGCAAGGCCGTGATCGTGATCAGTTCGGAACTGCCGGAGGTGTTGCGTCTGGCGCACCGGATTGCGGTGATGAGCGAGGGGCGGTTGACCGGCATATTGCCGGGCGGGGCAGCGACCACACAGGAAGACATCATGCGACTGGCAACACAGCGCAGCGACATCAGCGAAGGAGCCTTGGCATGACCACGACCCCTGCCCCGACAGCCGGATTTTCGGGCTGGCTGAAAGCATCGGGCGCACAGCAAAAGATATTGGCCTTTGCCAGCCTCGTCGCGCTGCTGGTCTTTTTTTCCGCCGCGTCGGAAAATTTTCTGCAGACTGGGAACATCATCGCGATTCTGCAGGCGACGTCGGTGAACGGGGTTCTGGCCATCGCGGCGACATTGGTGATCATTACGGGCGGGATTGATCTGTCAGTCGGGACATTGATGACCTTCTGTGCAGTGATTGCGGGTGTGGTTCTGACCTATCTTGGTCTTCCCTTGCCTGTTGGTGTTCTTGCGGCTGTTGCGGCGGGGGCGGCTTGCGGCTGCGTTTCGGGGACCTTGATTGCGAAGATGAAGATTCCACCCTTTATCGCAACTTTGGGCATGATGCTGATCCTGAAGGGCCTGTCGCTGGTCATATCCGGGACGAAGCCGATCTATTTCAACGACACACCGGGGTTCACCGATATTTCGCAAGGGTCGCTGGTGGGCGCGATCATCCCGGCGGTGCCGTTACCGAATTCCGTTCTGATCCTATTTATTCTGGCAACGCTGATTTCCTGGGTTCTGGGGCGCACTGTTCTTGGCAGATATTGTTTCGCCCTTGGGTCCAACGAAGAAGCGGTGCGTCTTTCGGGGGTGAATACGGATTTCTGGAAGATTGCGATCTACGCGCTGGCGGGGGGCATCTGCGGCATTGCGGGGCTGTTGATCGCCGCGCGCCTGAATTCGGCGCAGCCCGCCCTTGGCCTTGGCTATGAACTGGACGCCATTGCCGCCGTGGTCATCGGGGGCACCTCGCTTGCGGGGGGGCGCGGGTCGGTTCTGGGCACCATTATCGGTGCGCTGATCATGTCGGTTTTGCTGAACGGATTGCGCATCATGTCAGTGGCACAGGAATGGCAGACGGTCGTGACTGGGTTGATCATCATCGCGGCGGTATATGCCGACATGCTGCGCCGACGGAAGGCCGGCTGACACCGAAGCAACCAACCAGAGAACGACCAGCGTTCCGATAAAACCGAAACCAAACCAACCACCAACTTTCAAGGGAGAAAACCTAATGTTTACCAGACGCACCCTACTTGGCGCGATCAGCGCCGTGGCGCTTGTCGCCTCTACCGGTTTAGCCAGCGCGCAAGACAAACTTTACATCCCGCTGATTTCCAAGGGCTTTCAGCATCAGTTCTGGCAGGCTGTGAAACTGGGGGCCGACAAGGCCGCTGCGGAATTCGGCGTCGAAGTGACCTTTGAAGGTCCCGATACCGAAGCGCAGGTCGACAAGCAGATGGACATGCTGTCCGCCGCCTTGGCGAAAAAGCCTGCGGCAATCGGCTTTGCGGCACTTGACAGCCAGGCGGCCATTCCGCTGTTGCAACAGGCAAAGGACGCGGGCATTCCGATCATCGCCTTTGACAGTGGGGTCGACAGCGACATTCCGATGTCCACGGCCACCACGAACAACGTGGCTGCTGCCGCATTGGCCGCAGACAAGATGGGTGAACTGATCGGCGGCGCAGGCAAAGTGGCCTTGGTCGTGCATGACCAGACATCGCGTACGGGGATTGATCGTCGCGATGGGTTTGTGAACGAGATTGCAGCCAAGTTTCCGGACATCGAGATTGTCGATATCCAGTATGGTGGCGGGGATCAGCTGATGTCGACGGAGATCGCCAAGGCAATCCTGACGGCGCATCCCGATCTGAAGGGATTCTTTGGGGCCAACGAAGGATCCGCGATTGGTGTCGTGAACGCCATCAAGGAAACCGGCACGACGGGCGTGACCGTGATCGGATATGATTCCGGGGCGGCGCAAAAGGCGGCGATCATGGATGGCACGATGGCAGGGGCAATCACGCAGAACCCTGTTGGGATCGGGTATGAAACCGTCAAGGCGGCCGTGATGGCGACCAAGGGCGAGGCGGTGCCTTCGCTGATCGATACGGGGTTCTACTGGTACGACAAAACCAACATGGACAGCCCGGAAATCGCGGCTGTTCTTTACGACTGATCCTATCACATCTGGCAAAGACGGCCCTGCGATCATCGCAGGGCCGTCTGTTTTGTTACAGACCACCGCCAAACTGACATGAATTCCGGCTGTGCTTCACTGTCGCGTGACCTCACGCGGGGGTGAATTGCGCGGATGGCCGCTTGTCCGGCTAATCGCGCCATAATCAAAGGAGGGTTTCATGTTCCGCGCAATCATCGTTCTGGCCATCACGGCCTTCAGCAGCACCGCTACACTAGCCGCCACCGAAAAGGCCATCGTCGCCGGTGGCTGTTTCTGGTGCGTTGAATCCGATTTCGAATCCGTGCCGGGCGTTAAATCGGTCGTTTCGGGCTATACCGGGGGCACGACGGAAAACCCGACATACAAAGAGGTCGGCGCAGGTGGCACCGGCCATTACGAGGCGGCAGAGATCACCTTTGACAACACCAAGATCACTTACGACGAGCTGATCGCGAAGTTTCTGCGGTCGGTTGACGTTCTGGATGCCGGGGGTCAGTTCTGCGACCGGGGGGACAGTTATCGCACTGCGATTTTCCCGCTGACGCCCGCGCAAAAGGCATCAGCCAAGGCCGCTGTGGCGCAGGCGAGCGCCGAACTGGGGCAGCAGGTCGTGACGCCCGTCCGGAATGCGGGGCGGTTCTATGTGGCGGAGGATTACCATCAGGATTACTACAAGGGGACCAACATCGTGATCACGCGGGCGGGGCCGAAAAAGCAATCGAATGCCTACAAGTTCTATCGGAGCGCCTGCGGGCGTGACGCGCGGATCAAGCAGCTTTGGGGCGATGCGGCGGCCTTCACGCACTGAAATGGATTTGCGCCTTTCCGCCTGACCTGCGCTTTTGTAGGGTTAGGCGGGATAAAGGGGTAATCTGTGACCGATGACGTCGTAACGCCGATGATGGCGCAATATCTGGACATCAGGGCGCAGAATCCCGGCGCCCTGTTGTTTTACCGGATGGGCGATTTTTACGAGATGTTCTTTGACGATGCGGTAGCAGCATCTGCTGCACTTGACATCGCGTTGACCCAGCGCGGGACGCACCAGGGTGCCCCGATCCCGATGTGTGGCGTGCCGGTTCATGCGGCGGAGGGGTATCTGCTGACCCTGATCCGCAAAGGGTTTCGGGTGGCGATCGCCGAGCAGCTGGAAGACCCGGCGGAGGCGAAAAAGCGGGGATATAAATCTGTTGTGCGGCGCGACGTGGTGCGATTGGTGACACCCGGCACCCTGACCGAGGATTCATTGCTGGAGGCGCGGCGGCACAATTATCTGGCGGCGTTTGCGGAAGTCCGCGAGGAAGGTGCGCTCGCCTGGGTGGATATTTCCACGGGCGAGGTGCGAGTGATGCCCTGCCCTATGGTGCGGCTTGGCCCGGAACTGTCGCGCCTGTCGCCGCGCGAGGTGCTGGCAAGCGAGGCGCGTGAGGGGGTTTTGGCCGATCTGGTGGAAGACGCGGGTGCCGCCCTGACCCCGCTTGCCCGCGCGAGTTTTGACAGCACCAGCGCAGAAAAACGGCTGCTGGCGTTGTTCAACGTGGGGTCGATGGATGCGTTTGGCACTTTCGGGCGGGCGGAACTGGCGGCCTTGGGGGCACTGGTCGATTATCTCGATCTGACGCAGCGCGGCAAACTGCCCCTGCTGCGTCCGCCCGTGCGCGAAGCCCCCGACGCAGCGATGCAAATCGATGCAGCGACGCGGCGCAATCTGGAGATTACGGCCGCGCTGTCGGGAGGGCGTGAGGGGTCGCTGCTGGCCGCGATTGACCGCACAGTCACGGCTGCGGGTGCGCGGCTGCTGGAACGCCGATTATCATCACCCAGCCGCGATCTGGCGACGATCCATGCGCGGCTGGCCGCCGTCCGGCATCTGGTTGCCAATCCCCGCCTGCGCACGGATCTGCAATCGGACCTGCGCCCCGTGCCCGACCTTGACCGCGCGCTGTCGCGTATCGCGCTTGACCGGGGTGGGCCGCGCGATCTGGGGGCGGTGCGCGCTGCATTAGAACAGGCGGCACGTTTGTGCACACATCTGCGCGATGTGCCAGATGTGTTGGGCGATGCTGCGCTGTCCCTGAACGGGCATGAGGCGCTGATTGCGCTGCTGGATCAGGCCCTGATTGCCGAGCCGCCGCTGTTTGCCCGCGATGGCGGATACATCGCCACAGGTTATGACCCGGAACTGGATGAAACACGCCGCCTACGGGATGAGGGGCGCGGGGTGATCGCGTCGATGCAGGCGGATTACATCACCCAGACAGGCATCCAGAGCCTGAAGATCAAGCATAACAATGTCCTCGGTTACTTCATCGACGTGACGACGACACATGCCGAACGGATGCTGTCGCCGCCGTTGAACGAGGTCTTTATCCACCGCCAGACGACGGCGGGGCAGGTTCGGTTCACCACCCTGCCCCTGTCGCAGATCGAAACCCGTATCCTGAACGCAGCCAATCATGCGCTGGAGATTGAAAAACGTCACTTTGACACCCTGCGCAGCGCCGTTTTGGATCATGCGGGCCCCATTGGTGCTGCCGCGCGGGGATTGGCCGAGATTGACCTTATCGCCGCCTTTGCCGATCTGGCCGTGGCCGAGGATTGGGCAGAACCCCAGATCGACAACAGCCGGGCTTTCCTGATCGAGGGGGGGCGGCACCCGGTGGTGGAGCGTGCCCTGAAACGATCCGGCACGCCCTTTGTCGCCAATGATTGCGCGCTGACGGAGGCGGACACCCCTGCCATCTGGTTGCTGACCGGGCCGAACATGGCGGGGAAATCCACCTTCCTGCGTCAGAATGCGTTGATTGCGCTGATCGCCCAATCCGGCAGTTTCGTGCCCGCCAGCCGCGCGCATATCGGGGTGGTCAGCCAGTTGTTCAGCAGGGTGGGTGCGTCGGACGATCTGGCGCGGGGGCGGTCCACGTTCATGGTGGAAATGGTTGAAACCGCCGCGATCCTGAATCAGGCGGATGACCGCGCGCTGGTAATCCTCGATGAAATCGGGCGCGGGACGGCCACTTATGACGGGCTGTCGATCGCCTGGGCGACGCTGGAACACCTGCATACCACAAACAGATGCCGTGCACTGTTCGCCACGCATTACCATGAAATGACAGCGCTGGCCGGCAAATTGCCGGGAGTAGAGAATGCGACGGTTGCCGTCCGCGAATGGGAAGGCGACGTGATTTTCCTGCACGAGGTGCGCAAGGGCGCGGCGGATCGGTCTTACGGGGTGCAGGTTGCGCGGCTGGCGGGCCTGCCTGCATCGGTAATCGAACGTGCAAAGGTTGTCTTGGAGGCGTTAGAGAAAGGTGAGCGGGATGGCGGGTCGGGGCATCAACGCGCGCTGATCGATGATCTGCCGTTGTTTCGGGCGACGCCAGCACCGGCACCGATAAAGGGATCGGCGGTGGAAGCGCGACTTCAAGAAATCCACCCGGATGATTTGAAACCAATCGAGGCGTTGCAGTTACTGTATGAGTTGCGCGAGATTTTGAAGAAATGACCTACCAGCGCCCGCTGGCACCGCCGCCGCGGGAGCTTCCCCCACCAAAAGAGGAACGGCCTGTCCCTGAGCTGCTGTCGCTTTTCTGCGGGATGGATCGCTGAACCGAATACCGATCATCGCAATTATGGCAGTGATAATCGATCTGCTTTAACCCTTCGGAGGAGGTCGTAGCGTGGCGGAGAATTGTCGTCGTGCCTTCTGTCGTACGACAGCCGCAGGCCCGACAAGCACCATATCGGCTGAACCAAGCGTGATAACCTTCCACTGTTACATGGTTGCAGGCTGGACAATCCCAGACATCGTAATCGATGCTGCCCACTCGTTCTTCGGTAATCTGGCCCTGTTGAAGGTGGTTATCGTCCCAGATTTCTTCGATCAACAACATTCGAGTACCATCTACCGGGCAGCGACGAGGGCGGCGGCGCCCCCAACTGCGATAGAGCCGGACCGCAAGCGCGGCAGCCCCGGCGACCACCGCATATATCCATGCCCCCAGTTGATCGAAAAGGTCGCGTGTGCGATCTTGGGTCTGATCCAGAAAACCTGCGGGATCAGTGGTGCTGCCATCACCATCCAAGACGTCGATCAGGGAATCTACACCATCTTTAATGCCCTGATCAAAGTCCCCACGGCGAAAATCGGGCAGCATGTCATTGTCGATGATGCGCTGCATCTGTCGGTCCATCGCGCTGTCAAAACCTGCGCCAAGTTCGATCCGCATCTGACGGTCATCGCGGGCCATCAGCAGCATGACCCCGTTGTCAAGATTGGCATGGCCAACCCCCCAATGATTGAAAAGACCCGTGGCAAAGGGTTCGATTTCACCCTTGTGGCCAAAGGCCTTCATCGTTGCCATCGTCACAACAACGGCCTCGATTCCAGTTTGATCGTACAGCGCGATCAGTTTTTGCCTGATCTGCGATTCGTCTGTGCTCGTCAGAACGTTGGCAAAATCATTGACGTAGACGTCGCCATAGGCCGGATAGTTCTGTGCCCTGACGATGGTTGCAAAAATCATAGTCAGGGCAACAATCAACCAGCGAAGATACGGGCGCACCAAGGAATCAGCCCTGCGTGTTGGACGAAACCCCCACCTGTGCCGGGCGCAGCAGGCGGTCGTGCAGAAGGAAACCTTCGGTCATCACCTGAATGATCT
>JANMDH010000054.1:0-4431 GCA_031376195.1 Gemmobacter sp.
GACAAAATAGGTCTGCTGGGCGGCGCGCCCACGGTCGATTGGGGGCGAATGCTGGCCTACAAGGATGACACGATCAGCCAGAACACCAAGGGCATCGCATTCCTGTTCAAAAAGAACCAGATCACCTGGATCAAAGGCTGGGCCAGTATTCCGGCACCGGGTCAGGTGAAAGTCGGCGACGACACCCACACCGCAAAAAACATCGTGATCGCAACGGGTTCCGAAGCATCATCCCTGCCCGGCGTCACCGTGGACGAACAGATTGTCGTCACCTCGACCGGGGCGTTAACCTTGTCGCAAATCCCAAAGACTATGGTGGTCATCGGGGCCGGGGTGATCGGTCTGGAAATGGGCTCAGTCTACGCGCGCCTTGGAACTGCCGTGACCGTGGTCGAATACCTCGACGCGATCACCCCCGGAATGGACGCGGAAGTGGCAAAAACGTTTCAACGGATTTTGGGCAAACAGGGGATAAAATTTATCCTCGGGGCGGCCGTGCAAGGGGTGGAAGTTGCGAACAAGGTCGCCAAAGTCACCTACAAACTGCGCAAGGATGACAGCACGACCACGCTGGATGCCGATACCGTTCTGGTCGCGACAGGCCGCAAACCCTATACCGCCGGTCTGGGGCTGCAGGGGTTGGGGGCGGAAATGCTGCCACGCGGGCAGATCAAGACCAATGATCATTTCTCGACCAATATCAAAGGCATATATGCAATCGGCGATGCGATCACCGGCCCGATGCTGGCGCATAAGGCCGAAGATGAAGGCATGGCATTGGCCGAAATTCTGGCGGGGAAATCGGGCCATGTGAACTACGGCGTGATCCCCGGCGTGATCTACACGACGCCCGAAGTCGCGAATGTGGGACTGACCGAGGAACAGTTGAAAGAGGCGGGCCACGCCTACAAGGTCGGCAAGTTCCCCTTCATGGGCAATGCGCGCGCCAAGGCTGTGTTCCAGGGCGACGGGTTCGTGAAAATTCTGGCGGACAAGGAAACCGACCGTATCCTTGGCGCGCATGTCATCGGGCCGATGGCGGGCGATCTGATCCACGAAATCTGCGTGGCGATGGAATTCGGGGCCAGCGCACAAGATATGGCGTTGACCTGCCACGCACACCCCACATTTAGCGAAGCGGTGCGTGAGGCGGCGCTCGCCTGCGGGGATGGCGCGATCCATGCCTGACCCCATTTTCTGTCTGGAAATATCCCCGCCAGAGGCATGATTTTAGCAGAAAATCAACCTCTTACTCTGCCGCCAGCGCCCGCCCGCCTGCAAGTCCCACAATATCGAGCATGATCCGGTTCAGATCAAAATCCTTCGGCGTATAAACCGCCGCCACACCCAACGCGCGCAGCCTTGCAGCGTCTTCATCCGGGATGATTCCGCCAACAATAACAGGCACTTGACCCAAGCCTGCGGCCAGCATCCGCTCCATCACTTCCGCCACCAGCGGCAGGTGCGAACCCGACAGCACCGAAAGGCCCACCACGTGCGGTGCCTGTACCCGCACTGCCGCCACAATCTCGGTCGGTGTCAGGCGGATGCCGTCATAGCAAATCTCCATCCCGCAATCCCTCGCACGTGACGTGATCTGTTCCGCCCCGTTGGAATGCCCGTCCAGACCCGGCTTGCCCATCAGGAATTTCAGCGGCCGCCCCAGCCGCGCCGATACGCCAGCCACCGCCTCGCGGATCTTTTCCAGTCCCTCCGTCCGGTTCGACGCGGCATCAGACACCCCGGTCGGTGCCCGGTATTCCCCAAAGGCCGCCCGCACCACCGCCCCCCATTCGCCCGTCGTCACCCCGGCTTTGGCGCAGGCAATCGAGGGTGGCATGATGTTGTCACCACTGATCGCAACACGGCGCAGTACCGCGAGCGAAGCCTCAACCGCCGCCCCGTCACGCGCCGCGCGCCAATCCTTAAGGGATTGATTTTGCGTCTCCTCCACCGCTGGATCGACCACCATGAACGCCCCGTCACCGCCCGTCAGGGGCGACGCGACCCCCTCTGCCCAGCGGTTCACACCCACTACGACCGTTTCACCCGCCTCGATCCTCCCGATCCGCTCCGCATTCGCCTGCACCAACGCGCCCTTCATATAACCGATCGCCGCCACCGCCCCACCCATGCCGTCAATCGTGGTCAGCTCCTCCCGCGCGCCTGCCATCAATGCCGCCACCTTGCGCTCCACCGCCGGGTTGCCCTCGAACAGGTCTTCGTATTCCAGAAGGTCCGTTTCATAAGCCAGCACTTGCTGCATCCGCAGCGACCATTGCTGATCCCACGGGCGCGGCAGACCCAGTGCCTCGTTCCAGGCGGGCAGCTGCACGGCACGGGCACGGGCATTCTTCGACAACGTCACCGCCAGCATTTCCAGCACGATCCGCGTCACGTTGTTTTCCGGCTGCTGTTCCGTCAGGCCAAGCGAATTCACCTGCACACCGTAACGGAACCGCCGGTGTCGTTCTTCCGTAACCCCATACCGTTCCCGGCAAATTTCGTCCCACAGGGCCACAAATGCCCGCATCTTGCACATCTCTGTCACGAACCGGATGCCCGCATTCACGAAAAAGCTGATCCGCCCCACCATCGCCGGAAACTGATCCGCCGCCACTTTGGGGCGCAGGTCATCCAGCACTGCAATCGCCGTGGCCAAGGCAAAGGCCAGCTCCTGCTCCGGCGTCGCCCCGGCCTCTTGCAGGTGATAACTGCAGACATTCATCGGGTTCCATTTCGGCAGATGCTGGCCGCAATAGGCCGCCACATCCGTGATCATCCGCAGGCTGGGCGCGGGCGGGCAGATGTAGGTGCCGCGCGACAGGTATTCCTTGATGATATCGTTCTGTACGGTTCCTTGCAGCGCCGCAACATCTGCCCCCTGTTCCTCGGCCACCGCAATATACAGCGCCAAAAGCCACGGCGCAGTCGCGTTGATCGTCATTGAGGTGTTCATCTGTGTCAGCGGAATATCCGCAAACAAGGCCCGCATGTCCCCCAGATGCCCGATGGGAACGCCAACCTTGCCAACCTCGCCCCGCGCGAGGACATGATCACTGTCATAGCCTGTCTGCGTCGGCAGATCGAAGGCCACCGAAAGCCCCGCCTGCCCGCGTGACAGGTTCGCGCGGTACAGGGCATTGGATGCCTGCGCCGTGGAATGTCCGGCATAAGTGCGGAAGATCCAAGGCTGGTCTTTGGTCACAGACATGGCACACCTTTGCGCAACTTTATTCTTCAGTGAAAACATAAATCGAAATATAATATCGATGTCAAACGCTGCACTGCGGCGTCATTCTTCTGCCACAGGAACATTGTTGCTTTCAAAAAGACGAATGATGTAATGACTGAACGCCGCAATGACGTAGCGTCAGATACTTGCATAGGGACACAAGCATGACCTTTTTTCGCACAATCACTTTGATCTCTGGCCTTGCCGGTGGCATCGCAAGCCCGGCATTGGCCGAAAATCGCAGCGTCACGATCGTGAACAACACCGGATACACGATGACCAACTTTTACGGGTCGAACACCGGGGCGAATACCTGGCAGGAAGACATTCTGGGTCAGGACACGCTGCCCTCGGGTTCTCAGGTTTCTGTCAATTTTGATGATGCGACCGGCTATTGCATGTTCGATTTTAAAGCCGTGTTTGAAGATGGGGATGAACTGGTGCGCGAAAAGGTGAACGTGTGCGAAATCGGGACATTCACCTATAACTGAACCCGCGCCGTCAGGGCTTTACAGCCCCGGCAAAGCCGTTACGGCTGGGTTATGACCACGCTTGTTGAAATACCCGTCTGGGTTCTGGTGCTGATGGTCGGGTTTGCTGCCATTGCAACGCTTGACCGGATCCTGGTGCCCTCCGTGCGCTGGTTCCTGCGCGGCCGGATGGAACGGCTGGTCGCCCGACTGAACACGCGCCTAAAACGCCCGCTCCACCCCTTTCGCCTGCTGGGGCGCAACGACATGATCGTCCGGCTGATCCACGATCCTGCGGTGATGCAGGCCGTGGTGGATCATGCCCGCGAGACCGGCGTTCCCGAAAGCGTGGCCTTCCACGAAGCGCGAGGGTATGCGCGCGAAATCGTGCCGGGCTTTTCCGCGCTGGTCTATTTCGGGTTTGCCATCCGCGCGGCCCGCTGGATCAGCAAGGCTTTCTACCTCGTGCAGGTCGGCAATGTGGACAAGGCGTTGGACGGAATTGATCCGAATGCGACGGTAATCTTTGTCATGAACCACCGCAGCAATATGGACTATGTGCTCGTCACTTGGCTGGTGGCGGGCCAGTCGGCCATATCATTCGCGGTCGGAGAATGGGCACGCATCTGGCCCTTGTCATGGTTGTTCCGGGCGATGGGGGCCTATTTCATCCGGCGCGGTTCGCGCAATACGCTGTATCGCCGGCTACTTGCTCGCTATGTCCAG
>JANMDH010000071.1:0-7639 GCA_031376195.1 Gemmobacter sp.
CCCGGCCCAGCCGAAACCAGTGCCGCGTGTCCACATCGCCCTTGGCGATTGCAAACAGGCTGGCGAGCCGTGCCTCGGACGCGAGAAGATCATAGCAGTTCGGATCAAGGCGGTTGGTCGCAAGGGAAAAACCGATGGACAGAAGTTTCTTGTCAGGTTCCAGCAGAAAGCCAAACTCCATTTCGGTGGCGATGTTGCGGGCCATCCCCTCCACCTCGGTCAGCAGTACTTGGTCGGTGGGAACGGTCTGATCGGCCAGCTGGTCTGTCAGGCAGGCATGGATTGCGGCCGTCCAGAATGCGACATCCGACCCCGGCCCTGCAATCGCCTGCGCCATGTTCATGGCCTGCGCCGCGTCGGGCAGAAGTGCTGCCGGATCGTGATCTGGCCTGCCTGCGGCCTGCGCCAGACCTGTCAGTAACCGTGCCAGTTTGCCATCTGCGCCGTCTTGCGCCCCGCTTTGCGCCCCGACTGCTAACCCGTTTTGCCCAAGCGTCTGCTGCGCCAGTTCTATCGTGTCGCGCAGCGCCTGCCTGCGGGTCGCAACCGGCACGGCGATGCCCGCCCATTCCCGGCAGGCCTGCGCAACGGCAATCAGGTGCCCCGCCAGATTGCCGCTGTCGACGGACGAGACATAGGCGGGGTCAAGCACACGTAGATCCCGGGTATCATGCCAGTTGTAAAGGTGCCCGCGATAGCGGGGCATCCGCTGGATCGTCTGCAGGGTGTCCTTCATGCGCAACAGCGCGTTGGTTTGCCCGATCCAGCCCATGTCGCGGGCCGCGACTGCGGACAGAAGATACAGGCCGATATTGGTGGGCGATGTCCGGTTGGCGATGGCGGGTTTGGGGATTTCCTGAAAGTTGTCGGGCGGCAGGAAGTTTTCCTGCGCGGTGACGAACGTTTCGAAATAGCGCCACGTGCGGCGCGCGACCAGCCGCAGGGCGCGGGCTTGATCCTCGCTCAGCGGGGCGGTCGGCCCGGCGATGCGGGGCACACTGATCTGGCGGGCGACCGCCGGGGCGGCCAGCCAGGCCAGCGCAAAAGGGGCGATGAGGGGCAGGGATGCCGGGTTGGCAATCCATGCAAGGGCGCAAACGCCCAACCCCGTCGCCATTCCAGGGGCCATGCGCAGATACTGACGGGGCAGGGACGGTGGACCACCCCCGCCGGAATGTGCCGCGGTCACCCATTCCAGCAAATGCCTGCGCGACACCAAAAGCCGCCAGGCAGTGCGCGCAATGGCGTCGAGCATGTTGGCGGCGGTATCGGCCAGCAGGATAAGCGATAGCGAAATCTGACCGAGGGCAATCAGGGTGTCATTGGTCAGTGCGGCAAAATGGCTGCGCAAGGTGACGCCGACCCTGGCGGGCACAATGCCAAAGGGCAATGGCAAAAGGCGCGGCAAGGCGAGCATCAGCACAACAAGGACCGTCCAGACAACGGCGACACTAAACGGCATCAGCCAGCCCGCGAACAGGCTGACAAGCGCCAGCGGCGCCAGCATGGATCGCCGCAGGTTGTCGATCATTTTCCAGCGCCCGACAACGGGGATACTGCCCCCGTCCTGTCGGCGGGCACCAAAAATCCAGGGCAGCAACTGCCAATCCCCGCGCGCCCAGCGATGATGTCGACGGATGTCAACGTCGTAGCGGTTCGGAAAATCTTCGACCACCTCGATATCGGAGGCGAGCGCCGCGCGCGCAAAGATGCCTTCGAACAGATCATGGCTCAGCAGGGTGTTGTCCGGCACCCGTCCTTCGATGGCGGCGTCAAAGGCATCGACATCATAGATGCCCTTGCCCGTGAATGACCCTTCGTCGAACAGATCCTGATACACGTCCGATGTGGCGGCGGCATAGGGTTCGATCCCGCCCTGACTGGAAAAGATGCGCTGATAGACCGATCCGTCCTGTCCGGTTGGCAGTGCCGCAGTAACACGGGGCTGCAAGACGCCGTAGCCGCCTGTGACCCGTTGTGCGGCTGCGTCAAACCGAGGCCGGTTCAACGGATGCGCCATCTTGCCGATCATCTGCCGCACGGTGCCGCGCAGCAGGCGCGTGTCCGCGTCGAGCGTGATGACATAGCGGATATCGGTCGGCAGGGCACCGCTGATCACGTCAAAGCTGGTATCCTTCGCCCCGCGCAACAGCCGGTTCAGTTCCACCAGTTTGCCGCGTTTGCGTTCCCAACCCATCCAGACCCCCTCGGCAGGGTTCCACAGGCGGCGACGATGCAGGAAATAGAACCGATCCCCATCCGGTGACGGATAAAGCGCATTCAGGTCGGCAATCGCCTTTAACGCGGCACTGACAAGAGGGCCGTCCTGCGCCGTTGTTTCCGCATCCGCATCCATGGCATCCGACAGCAGCGCATAATGCAGCGCCCCGCCGGTGCTGGCCAGATGGTGCACCTCCAGCCGTTCGATCTGCGTCAGCAATTCGGTCGTGTCCTGCAGCAGGACCGGCACCGCGACCAGGCTGCGCAGATGCGTCGGGATGCCTTTGGCCAGATCAAGGCCCGGCAGCGGCATCGGGGGCACCGACCGGGTGACGATGGTGTTGACGATGGCGGCCCCGACATCGACGGCAAGGGCGATACCGGTAATGGCCAGAACGCCCAGTGCCACCGCCCCCGCCCCCGCAGCCCCTGCCAGCGAAAGGCCGAGGGCAAGCACGGCCATCGACACGGCGGCAATGCCCGCCAGATATCCGCGCAGACCAAAGCGCCCGATTCCACGCCTCAGGCGCAGGCGGGGGGGCGGTCTAAAGCCAAGGGTTGATTCAAGTGCGCCCCGCCCGCCGCCGATCAGCCAGTGGCCGGGATCGCGGCTGTGGTCGGTGTCGCCCCGTGCGGCCAGCGCAAGACAGGCGTCCGCCACTGCATGTTCCGCTTGTTTCGATCCGCGCGCCAGAATTTCAATTTCGGTCCGGTATCGGTTGCGCGTTGCGAAATCCATCTCGGAATAGGTCGGGTTGTCCCGCAGGCGGGCATCAATCAGACTTACCTCTTCAAAGAAATCCGCCCAGTCCATTTCCGACACAAGCCGCATCGACGTGACGATGTTGCGCATCGTGACATTCGACGCACCCAGCCGCAGTTGCGCGTGTGCGATCACGGTGTCGATTGAACTGCCCTGCCGATGCAGACGATCTTCCAGCCACCCGAAAAGCGGGGTCTGGGCAGGATCGAACCCGCGCAAACGCTTGGCGATCTGGGCGGCGACAATTTCCGGCAGGGGCGCATCATCATAGGGTGCCACGGCCTTTTGCATTGCGAAAAGCGCCGACTGGCCGGGCGTCTGCC
Organism: Gemmobacter sp.; assembly: GCA_031376195.1. GTDB lineage: Bacteria > Pseudomonadota > Alphaproteobacteria > Rhodobacterales > Rhodobacteraceae > JANPIX01. The sequence continues at coordinate 3,307 of JANMDH010000071.1, forward strand.
CGGCCTGAAGTACGGCGTCCACAACGGCATCGGCCTGCAGGCGCAACGCCTGTCCTTCAACGATCTGGACGGCCAGACGCCGCATGTTTTCGATCAGCACGATGCGAAGCGTGATGGCCACCGCCCACAATTCGCCAATCATCAGCGGTTGAACCTGCTGATAAGCCCGCACATAGCGGCCAAGGACGGGGCCGGATATCAGACTGTCACTGTGCGCCACATAGGCCCATGCCAGACCAAAAACGCGGGGGTATCCGGCAAAAGGTCCCTCGGCCAATTTTGGCAACTGGCGGTAATATCCGGGCGGCAGATCATCATTGATCTGGCGGAGCTGCTGTTCGACCAGATGAAAGTTGTCCAGCAGCCATTCCGCGGCAGGCGTGATGCTTTGGCGCAACTGCAAGGCTTGCGCGCAGGTCCGGTAGGCAGACAAAAGATAATCAGCGTTTTCCTTGACCCGGCTGCTTAGCCGGCGCACCCGCAAGGGCCTGCCTGTCGTGACCGGCTGGGCCGCAGCAAGCGTCTGCGCGTGATGCTCCAGCCGTTCGGCCCCGAAAAGATCCGCACGGATCGGGGTCTTGTCCTGCCACAAATCAGGGATGGCCCCGGCTTTGTTCCGGGGCCAGACTGTCCGCGCCGTTTGCGGAATCTGTACAAACTTCACCGCGTTGACATCGTCTTTTGCAGATCGATGATGGCGCTGGTGGCCTGTTCAGCAAGGTGTGAGGGCCTTACATCCACCTTGGCCGCGCGGCGTAAAGTCGTTGTCGTCCGGGTCGTCGTGATGGCGTCGACTTTAGAAATGGGTGCATCTGCCCGTACGCGACGGGTCATTGCTGCCCATTTGCTTTCGATTTGAATCCAATCCATTTGAAGGTCCCCTTGGGTCATGGCAGTGCCCCGAGCAGTGTTCGGCTCGTGTAAGTTTAACGCCGGGATGGGGCAGTTGGTTCCCCGCGTCTTGCAGTTGAATGTGCTTTTATTCTGTGCCTGCCGGCGGCGCGTCGCCAGTCCCGTCTGGCGAGGGCCGCCGGACAGCCTCGGTCTAGCCGGCCTCGGCTTGCGCCCGGCTGGACGGGATCATCAGCCCCGGACGTTGATGCAAAGCGGCCAGACGGTCAGCCGCCACGATGGGGGACCGCATTTGCAGCGCATCGTCCGGGCCATTGCCCCGCACCTGTCCCTGTCGCGCGATGGACGCCGCAAGCAGGCCGTCATGGTTGCCGCAATCATACCGCGTTCCGGAAAACTGAAACGCCGTCAGTGGGATGGCGTGCGTGGCAATCGCGATGGCGTCTGTCAGTTGCACCTCTCCCCCCGCACCGGGTGGCGTGTGCGCAAGCACCTCAAAAATCATCGGCTGCAGGATATAGCGACCCACGGCGGCAATCGAGGACGGCGCTTGGCCTGCGTCCGGCTTTTCAACCATGCCAGACACGGGAATGCATCTGTCATTTGGCAGGCCCGTCAACTGGAAAATCCCGTATTGCGACGTTTCGAGTGGTGTGACTTTCATCGCGGCAACCATCTGGCCGCTTTCATAGCGTTCTGCCATTTCGCCAAGGCATGCCTGACCCATGATGATGTCGTCAGGAAGGATCACGCCAAACGGACCCGGCAGTGTCATTCCTTTGCAGCACAAGACGGCATGACCCAGCCCCAGCGGCTGATCCTGAAACACGTACAGAATTTCCGGGCCCGACTGCGCGGTTCGTGTCTGCGTGCGATCACGCAGTGCATCGGCCCTGCCAGCATCGTCATGGCCCAGATAATCACGGATTGCCGTTTTTGCCCTGCTGATCACCACGATGATCCGCTCTGCGCCTGCGTTGATGGCCTCATCCATCGCAAACTCGATCACCGGCCGGTCATAAACCGGCAAAAGTTCTTTCGCAGTAACCTTGGTCGCGGGAAGCAGGCGTGTGCCTTTGCCGGCGGCGGGAATGATGACGGTGCGTATTGGTGCGTGCATGACCTGTGGCCCCCTGTCGGCTAAACGATCCATGCAACAGCAACTTCCACAGGGGCGAATGGTTCCAAGGCAGCGTTGCGGATTCGTGGGGATGATCCCGGCCCGGTTGTTCCACGGCGGCGCGCCCGTTGGTGCCGCAGTGCCGTTCTGGCACGGCTATCGGTCTATCGCCGCCTGAACCGCCGCCACAAGAACCGCCATCCCTGTTCCGGGCATCAGGCCTATGGCCGCGTGTTTGGCCAGACGATCCTGCGTTGCCGCATCCAGACCGATCAGGGCTGCCGCCAGATCGTCAAATCCCGCCACGCCGATGGCAGCCCCTTTTTCATCGAGTGCGGCAAAAGCCTCGGTGAAATTCGCGACATCCGGCCCGTGCAGAATGGCAGAGCCGCAGGCTGCTGGTTCATAGGGGGTATGGCCGCCACGGTTGCCAAAACTGCCGCCGATAATCGTGGCACCGGCCATCGCATACCAATGGTGCATCTCGCCCAACGTATCCGCCAGATAGACAGGCGTTTCCGGCCCCGGCACCTGACCTCGGCTGCGTTGCGCAAACGGGATGCCGCGTCCCGCGATGTCAGCCGCGATTGCCGTCGCGCGGTGCAGGTGCCGGGGGGCGATGATCAGATGCTGGAACCCGCCCGCAGCCCGTGCCGCCAGAAATGCGTCCAGAATGGGCACTTCGTCCCCCTCATGCGTGGACGCGGCCAATAGCGTTTGGTGGCGTGCAAAGGGGTTCGCGAAGGGCGCGGCCTTGGCTTTGGCCTGCACATGCGCCTTCAGCATCAGACGCGGGCCCAGCCGCGCCGCAGACAAGCCGAGTGCCAGAAACCGCGCCTCGCTGCCTGCATCCTGTGCTGACAGCAGCGTGACCCCTGCCAGCATCCGCCGCATCAGTCCCGCCGCCCAGCCCTGCCAGCGGGCTGCCGCGCGGATCGACAGGCGCGCCCCGATCAGGACCACCGGCTTGCCCTGCATAGCGGCCATCCGCGCCGGCCACAGTTCGCTTTCAATCAGGATCAGCGCGGATGGCTGCCAGCGCCGCCGAAAACGTGCCACGGCCCAGCCCAGATCAAACGGGGCCAGCGCCACATCGACGCCCGGCAAGGCCCATTCTACAACCATCGCGCGGGCACTGCCTGTGTTGCAGGTCACGATCACCGGGCCGTCCGCCAACAGCCGCTCCAACACCGGGCGGGCTGAGGTCAGTTCGCCCAAGGATGCCCCGTGCAGCCACAGATGCGGGCCGTGCCCGCCTGTTCCGCCGCCAAGGCGTTCCGCCACGCCCCGCCACGGGATCACCCCGCGCAGGGCGTGCACCAACGCCTGCGCCAGCAAAAAGGGCAAAGCCAATCCCAACACTGTCCGGTAAAGGATCACGCGTGCCCCCTGATCGCCCAACCCAGCCATAGGCTGGCCGTGTCCGTCAGGCAAGCCGGTCAGCCAAGCACCGGTGGTCGGCGCCCCGGCCAATCGGTGGCGCGGTGATAGGCCTGCCCCATCGCCAGCACCGATCCATCCCCGCCCACGGGCCCCATCAGCTGCATCCCCATCGGCAGGCCGTTCGCCCCGAATCCACAGGGCAAGGCCAGTGCGGGCAGCCCTGCCAATGAGGCGGGAATGACCACCTCCATCCAGCGGTGATAGGTGTCCATCATGCGGTCGCCGATCCGCCGGGGCCAGCGCCATTCGGCGGGAAACGGCCAGACCTGTGCTGCGGGCAGCACCAGTGCATCATATGTTTCAAACAACCGCGCCGCCCGCGCATACCACCGCGACCGGATCACGCTTGCCTCATACACCGCCTGTGCCCCGAGGTTCAGGCCCTGTTCGATTTCCCACACCGTTTCCGGCTTCAGCATCGCCCGCTTTTCCGCAACGTCATAGATCGCGCGTTTTGCGCCTGCATTCAGCATCGCCCGCAGCGTCACCCACGCGCGCCACAGCTTTTCCGCCGGATAAGGGGCCGCCACTGGTTCCACGATCGCCCCCTGATCCGTGAACACCTGCAAGCCTGCCTCACACAACTCCAATATCCCCGGCTCGCAACCATAAGCCCCACCCCAATCCCCCAGCCAGCCGATCCGCATCCCCGCGACAGGGCGATCCAGCCCAGTGATGAAATCCCCGGCCTCGCGCCCGAACGGAACCCCTGCATTCGGCCCCGCCAGCACCCTCAGAAGACGCGCCAGATCTTCCACCGTCCGCCCCATCGGGCCTTCGGTCGACAGCGTCGACAGAAACGTGTCCCCCTCCGCATCCTGCGGCACCAGACCCCAACTTGGCCGGAAACCATAGACGTTGCAGAACGCCGCCGGGTTGCGCAAGGACCCCATCATGTCCGATCCGTCGGCCACAGGC
>JANMDH010000127.1:0-4149 GCA_031376195.1 Gemmobacter sp.
TCAACTGGATAGAGCAGCCGACTTCTAATCGGCAGGTTGAGGGTTCGATTCCTTCTGGGATCACCAGCATTCGCGGCCCTGCCGGGCGATTTTCGGTCGCGCGCCGTGGGCAGCCTTGTCCTTCATCACCGGCGCAGATCGAATGGGCCTGTCGGGCTAGCGTCGAAACAGATCGCCAAGCCGACGCAAAGGTTTGGTCAGACGCCAGGACCGTGACGCCAAAACCTTGTTCAGTTCCGCTGCCGCACTGTTGGTGCTGGTCTGACCCCGGACCGCCTTGATACGATGTTTCTCTGCCGTCCGGCGCAGGAAATCTTCCGTCCGTTCGGCCAGATGCGAGCGCAACATTCGTCTGACATGGTCAGGGGACAGGTTTTCAAAGTCACCAACCCGCTCATAAAGGTCAAGGCAGTAGTCGCGAAACATCAGAAAATCCGCTTCCGTCTCAACTTTGGTCCAGCCCGAAAACAACCCGATCTGTTTTTTCTTGTCCATCGGTTCGGGCAGGATCCTGTCATGCAAAGCGCCCAGATGCCGCAGCGCGACGGACCGCTGAATATCCCGCTTGGTATTCGATATCTGGCCCGCATGCAGGCCGTAATGCGACAGGTTAAGCGGCACCAGATAACCCTTGGCCTCCTGTTCAAAAAGCGCGCGATACATCCAGTCACAATCGCTGGCGGCGTTATCCTTGGGATTGAAATCAACGGTGATGCGATCTTTCCGCCAACTGAAGGCCGGAAACGGCGCGGGCATGCCAAACACGGCCCGCGCGGCAAGGGGTGTCATTTCAGATGGCATGGGCCGTGCCATTCTAACCAGTGAGTTTACATCAAATATCGTGAACCCAAGCATATCCGCGTCCGGATACTGCTGCAGAAAATGTCTTGTCCACTCAACCCGCTGCGGCAGGGACCGATCATCGATATCGGCAATCATGCAAACATCCGTGGTGACCTGTTCCACGGCATAGCGCAGCGTCGCGCCGCGCCCCAGATGCTGACAGCGCTCAATCCGGATCGGGATGTCGGATTGCCACTGGCTGGCGATCAAATCCGCCGTTCCGTCTGTCGACCCGTCGTCAACCACCAGGACCTGAAAATTCGTGTCGGTCTGACTTTGCAGGGACTTCATCCATTGCGGGATGAATTTTGTACTGTTGAAGCTGGTTGTTAAAAACGTCAGGGACGGCGCGGATGTTCCCAACGGCGGCGCGGCAAGCCTTGATGCAACAACGTCCTTTCTGAAGGCCAGTGTGGCAACAGATGTCGGGGTGTGTTTCTGATTGTGAAAAGCGGCCCTGATCTTGCTGAAATCAGCGTTTTTCAGTGCCAGATACCCGGAATAGGCATCATAGCGGGCTTTCTTTTCCTTTGCCGCCGCAGGTGTCGCGCTGAAATCATGCAGCATCAGGGCGTCTGGTTGATACAAAAACGCCTCCGGCCCGTATTCCGCGTACATCCGTGCCGTCAGATCGGCCCCTTCATGTCCGTAAAGCAGGGGGTCAAAACCATTGAAATTCAGCATATGCTGCCTGTTCCATGCAGACATCCCCTCGGTGTCGCAGAATCGGCGCAGCATCCGGTTGCCCGGGTCATAATGCGGTGGCGTGATGCTGTCGGGGGTCTTCGGGCGGATGCGGCCCCGGACGGCAGTGCTGGCGTAATTATCAAGCGTCAGAACCAGCTGTTCGATCGACGCCACGGTTGTCAGACCGTCGTCATCCAGAAACACGACGATCCGGCCCGCAGCCATCAAAAGCGCCAGTTGTCGGGCAATCCCCATACCGAAATTCAGTTTTACATTCATCAGATGAAAATTGGGCCGCGCCAGTGCCGCGTGGTCGCCAAAGATCGGATCGGCCGAATTTTCGATCATGATGATCTGATAACGCGCGGGGTCGAGGGCACCCAGAACGTCGATCACCGCAGAATGATCCGGGGTTGGCCGGTGCGCGACCATCAGAACGCTGATGCAAACCGCATCAATTAAGGGCAACGTCGGCTGTTGCGCCACCCAATCCCCCAAAATCGACGTTATGGTTCGCGATGATGACAGCGCCGTTTCATAATCGTGCTGACGAATCGCCGCCTCGCCATTTGTGCGCAGGTCGGAAAGACTTTGGGGCAGATCAAGAAACTGTCTCATCATATGTCTCCGACAGATTCTTGGACCGGGAAAAATGCCCTGCGGTTGTGACGCCACCGTGGTGCGACCTAACATCGGGGCCGTGCTTGTTCAACCGCATGCCCGCCGGATGCGGCACGTTGTCCGAAATCCGCCGACCCTTAGAACCACTGCCCCGGTTCCATGAATCCCAGATCCATCAACTGTTGCGACCGCCATTCGAACCGCACCGAATTGCGCCACATGAACTGATGGATCGCCTCACGCGACCCCGGATTGGCGCGCAGGGCCTTGGCGGTGCGGAAGGAACAGACGCTCGCCGTCAGGTTGTTGTGCCACGGGCTGGCAAAGGTGTTCAGTTCCGCCTCGTTCAGCGTGAAATCCGCCAGCATCCGCAGGCCGGGTTTTGCCCGGAACAGGGCGATCCGGTCGATCCGGCGGCGCATCCACGGCACGTGTTCCTCGAACCGCCAGCGCAGGCCGCCGAACAGGTCGATCTGGCGCTCCAACAGCGTCCAGCCCGCCGCTTCGTCCTTGCGGGCAAGGGCATAATATCCCGCCCCGTCAAAATGCGCCGTCGCACGCGACACGGCATTCGGGGCCGTCCCCAGATCTTCTGCGTAAAGATCGATCACCGTCGTCAGCATTGCGCCGCGCCGTTCTTCGGCGTGAAAGGTCAGCATCTCGCCCACTGTCCGGGTTTCGGCAAAGGGGTGGAACAGATATTCCGCGTTGTAGCCTGCGTAAATCCACTGCCCCGGGGCGGCGTCGATCACGTCGTTCACCGCACTGGTCAGCGCATCCTCGGCCTGAACATCCACGGTCACCAGATGCACCCTGTCGGCCAGATCCCCGGCCAGCGCATGATCCCCGGCCACCAGGACGACAACGGTCCGAAACCCGCAGTCAAGGTGATGGTGCAGCGTGCTGTCGAGTTCGACCGCATCTTCAGCCAGAATGATGGCAATCGGCCCGCGCAGAACGCCCGCACTTTTGAAAAACGCTGCAAGCCCGCTGTGACGCATACTGTCCGATTCCAACCCCCGTATTTCCAGCGCCAAAGGACGCGAAAACGCTGCAAAGGTCAAATCCGCCGCCGCCCATCCCTTGGCCGACCGCTTCATTGCGGCGCGGGGCAGGGCAGTGTAAAAGGCCCGATCATCCAAAAGGGCCGATGCTGTGACCGACGCGAAAAAGCTGTTCATCAAAACCTACGGCTGTCAGATGAACGTCTATGACAGCGAACGCATGGTCGGCGCGCTGGCGGCAGATGGCTATGCGCTGACCGACGTGATCGAGGATGCGGACATGGTGTTGCTGAACACCTGCCACATCCGCGAAAAGGCGTCGGAAAAGCTTTACTCCTATCTCGGCCGCCTGCGCCCTTTGAAAGAGGCAAAGCCCGATCTGAAGATCAGCGTGGCAGGCTGCGTCGCACAGGCCGAAGGCGCGGAAATTCAGCGGCGGATGCCGATTGTCGATCTGGTGGTCGGCCCGCAGGCCTATCACCGCCTGCCTGCCTTGGCGCGGGCGGGGGAACGCGCGGTGGATACCGAATTCCCTGCCGAAGATAAATTCGATCACTTGCCCGAACGCGTCACCAACGGGCGGCCATCGGCCTTTCTGACGGTGCAGGAAGGCTGCGACAAATTCTGCGCCTTCTGCGTGGTGCCCTACACCCGCGGCACCGAGGTCAGCCGCCCCGCCCCCCGCCTGCTGGATGAGGCGCGGGCGCTGGCGGCCAAAGGCGTGCGCGAGATTACGCTGCTGGGCCAGAACGTGAATGCCTATCATGGCGGCACGGGCGGGCTGGCAGGTCTTTTGCGCGAACTGGCCATGATCGACGGATTGGACCGCCTGCGGTACATGACCAGCCACCCCAACGACATGGACGATGATCTGATCGCCGCCCACGGCGATCTGCCGCAACTGATGCCCTATCTGCATCTGCCCGTGCAATCGGGGTCGGATCGCATCCTCAAGGCGATGAACCGCAAGCATACGGCGGACCATTACCTGCGG
>JANMDH010000128.1:0-3387 GCA_031376195.1 Gemmobacter sp.
GATGGATCGTATCTTCTGATGAATTCTGACATCTATTCTTCGGTTCTGACGGGCAAGAAGCTGATCATTCTGGTGCTGGACAATGGTGGCTTTGCGGTCATCAACAAGTTGCAGAACAACACCGGCAACGAAAGTTTCAACAACCTGATCGCCGATTGCCCGACGGTGACGGCACCCTTTGCCGTGGATTTTGCGGCCCATGCGGCGGCGATGGGGGCTGTCAGCGAAACCGTGGCTGCCCCCGCCGATCTGGCGGCGGCGTTCGCGCGGGCCAAGGCGAGTGAGCGGACCTATGTGATCTGCATGAAGGTCGATGCCTATGAAGGCTGGACGACCCAAGGGCATACCTGGTGGGAGGTGGGAACGCCCGAAGTATCGAATTCGGCCCGGGTGCGCGAAAAACATGCCGAGGTCGAGGCAGGTCGCGCAAAACAGCGCCGGGGCTTGTGATGGCCGATCTGGCCTGCCTGTCGCGCAACCGGTTCGTGGTGCTGGGCCGGGTCGGGATGGACCTGTATGCCGATCCGCCGGGCACGCGGACCGAAGAGGCGACGAAGTTCGAGGCGTGCATGGGCGGATCAGCAGCCAACATCGCGGCGGCGGTTGTGCGGCATGGCGGGCAGGCGGATCTGGTGACCTGTGTGTCCGATGATGCGGTGGGGCGGTTCTGCCGCAACGAACTGGGGCGCTATGGCATTGGTGCAGCGCATGTCCGCACCGTTGGGGGCGAGGCGCGCAATTCGTTGTCGGTGGTGGAAACCCGGCTTGAGGATACGCAGTCCGTGATCTACCGCAACGGGGCTGCGGATTTCGAAATGACTATCGCGGATGTCGAGGCGGTGGATTACACCGCCTATGGTGCGCTGGTGACAACCGGCACGGCGCTTGCCGCCGAGCCGTCGCAATCGGCCACCTTCCGGGCGCTTGATCTGGCCAAGGGGGCGGGGTTGCCTGTGGTTTTCGACATCGACTACCGGCCCTACAGCTGGCCATCGCCGGATGCGGCGATGCGGGCCTATTCGCGGGCGGCGGCGCAATCGGCGATCATCGTGGGCAACGATGTGGAATTCGGGTTCATGGCGGGCGGCCATGACAAGGGGCTTGCGATGGCGCGCGACCTGGCCGCCACATCAGCCGGCATCGTCGTCTACAAGATGGGCGAGGCGGGGGCTGTGACCTTTGCCGCAGGCGCGGAGGTGCGGACGGGGATCTACCCTGTGGCCGCCCTGAAACCGACGGGGGCGGGGGATGCGTTTCTGGGCGGTTTTCTGGCATCGCTTGCAGCAGGTTTTCCGGTCACCGAGGCCGTGCTGCGCGGATCGGCCTGTGCTGCCATTGTCGTGGCCCGGGTCGGGTGCGCCCCGGCGATGCCGACGCCGACCGAGCTTTCTGATTTTCTGGCAACACATCCCGGCCCCATTGTTACCCTTTAGGAGACCACATGCACATCGCGCCTTTTGACAATGCCAACCGGCCCATCGTGGATGTGGACGACCCGCTGGTGCCGTTGAACTATTTCAACATCGTCAAGCTGACCAAGGGTCAGGCATTCGAATACCGGGTACCCGGCTATGAGACGTGCATTGTTCCCGCGACCGGCACCGTGGACGTGGAGGTGGAGGGCGTGGCCTTCGCAAGCCTTGGCCATCGCGGCGTGGATGTCTGGGATGGCGAGCCGGAAGGCGTGTATGTGCCGGTGGGGGCGAAGGCGCTGATGGTCTGCCTGTCGGACAGTGCGGAAGTGTTTGTCGCCGGGGCAAGGTTCGACACGGTGCTGGAGCCGTTCGATGTGCGGGGGGCGGACCTTGATACGATCCAGTACGGGTCGGACGAAACCAAGACGCACCGCAAGATCAAGCATATCTTTGGCACGAAATATCATGGACGGGTGGGTCGTCTGCTGGTCAGCGAATTGTTCACGGTGGGGCAGGGGGGCTGGTCCGGATTTCCCAGCCACAAGCATGATACCGACCGTCTGCCACTGGAAACGCGGCACGACGAGACTTACAATTTCCGGTTTCGCCCCAGCCATGGGTCGGGTCTGCAGATGCTGCAGCGCGAGGACAACCTGCCGGGCGATGCCTATCATATTGTGGACGGATCGACGATCTGCCTCGACAAGGGTTATCACCCCTGCGTCGCGCTGCCGGGATACGAGATGTATTATTTCACCATTCTGGGCGGCCTGAGCCAGCGGTCGCTGGTGCAGTATTTCCAGCCGACCCATGCCTATCAGATCGAGACTATTCCCGGCATCAAGGACATGGTGGCAAAGTTCAAATGACGCTTGCGACGCTGTCTGATGTTCTGCAACCGGCGCACACTGGCGGGTATGCGGTTGCCGGGCTGGTCGTGTTGGGCTGGGAAGACGCGCGCGCCTATGTCGCCGCCGCCGAGGCCGAAGGGCTGCCCGTGATCCTGCAGGCCGGGCCGGGCTGCCGCGCGCATACGCCGCTTTCGGTGCTTGGCGCGATGTTCCGGCATCTGGCGGAAGGGGCGGGCGTGCCGGTGGTGGCACATCTGGACCACGGGGCGTCAGCCGAGGAATGCCTGCAGGCCATCGACTGCGGCTTTACCTCTGTGATGTATGACGGATCGCGCCTGCCGATTGACCGCAACATTGCCGAGACGGCGCGGATCGCCGCCATGGCGCATGCCGCAGGTGTCTCCTGCGAGGGAGAAATCGGCTTTGTGGGCTATGCGGCGGGCGAGGCATCAGCCGGGACCGACCCGGCGGAGGCCGCGCGTTTCGCGGCGGAAACCGGGGTCGATGCGATGGCCGTTTCCGTGGGCAACGTGCATCTGCAGCAGGCGGCACTGGCGGGCATCGACCTGGCCGCAGTGGCGGCGATCATGGCTGCCACGCCGTCCACGCCGCTGGTTATTCATGGCGGGTCCGGTGTGCCGGCCGCGATGCGGCTGCATCTTGCGCGGCACACGTCGGTTTGCAAATTCAACATCGGCACCGAGTTGCGGATGGCCTTTGGGCAAGCCCTGCGCGCGGCGGTCAATGCGGATGCGGGCAGGTTCGACCGCCTGAGCATCCTTAAGGACACCGAAGCGCCCGTGACCCTTGCGGCGCGACAGGTGCTGAGAGGGCTGATCTGACCCCGGTGGCGTGGCGACAGTTTCGCAGGATGGCTTGGGTAGTGTCCAGTTCCGGGCCCTGATGGGGCCACTGCGGTGCCACGCTTCACACCGACTGACGTTGCCCCCGCCTGATACCATGCCGCCGCACAGGGTTTGGAAAGGCGCAGGTCGAATTTAGGGCGTTATGGGGTTTTGGTTGACCGTCTCGGGTCACCCTTGAAAACGGTGGGTTAGGGCAACAGCGAGTGCATGTGATGCCGGTAAATATGTTTGATATTTTGGCGGAGGGAACGGGAC
>JANMDH010000147.1:0-2872 GCA_031376195.1 Gemmobacter sp.
GCGCAGGGCTGCCAATACCGTTCCCGCCGACAGATAGGTGTCCGCCCCCGCCTGCACCCACCCCTGATCTGGCACATCCGCCCCCCGGATCAGATCCACATAATCCCCCGCATGACAGCGCAGAACATCCGCCCAGTCCCCCATCGGCACATCCCGCCAGTCCAGCGCAATCCCCGCAAGCCCCCGTTCCACGGCCTGCATCCGCGCCACCTGTTCAGGGTGGCCCGGAATGTTGACGTGTCCTGCGAAATCAGGGTGGGTGAACAGTGCGGTCGTCATCGACTGGTCACCCCTTGGCGGGCCTCAGCCCTGTGCATCCTGACACTCGATGGCCTTGGCCAACGCCGTGTCGCTGTCGGTCAGGTCGATCTTCATCACTTCCGCGCCGTCCGACAGCAGCGTCATCGTCGTGCTTGCCGCCACGCCTGTAAGGAAATCAATGCTGTCAAACGGGATATCCACGCCCGGCAGATCATCCAGAATCACACCCGTCGCATTTCCGTCATACGCCGTCCCATCCAGATCGAACGTGATCGGATAGGTCTGGCCTTCCACCACATCGCCCCAGGCTTCGTTCATCGCCATCAAATACCCGGTGCCCGCCTCACGATCAAAACCGATCCGGATATCGGACCCGTCTTCGAACGCCGCGTTGATCAGACAGCCGTTGCCGACACTCGGGTCGATCAAAACCTCCCAGACGCCAACGGTCGCATAGGATTCAAGATCCTGCGCCATCACACCCGATACAGGGACCATGCACATGCCCGCAACAACGGCAAACCTCAGGCTGAATTTCATTCTGTTTTCTCCTGTCCGAACCCGCCGGAATGGCCTGATTCGACGTCAGACCATACGGCCCAATTCCTTAACTTCAATCCGGTTGCAGCATATATCCCGCCCCCCGCACCGTTTGCAGGTATCGCGGTTGTTTCGGATCAATCTCTATCTTCCGCCGCAGCCGCGTGATCTGAACATCCACTGCCCGTGCATCCGCGCCGCCTTCGCCGTTGTCCCCCACAAGGCGGTCCCTTGCCACCGCCTCGCCCGCATTCCCTGCGAAAATCCGCATCAGTTGCGCCTCGGTCGCCGTCAGACGCACCAGATCGGCCCCCCGCCACATCTCGCCCCGCTCCATGTCATAGCGCACGGCGCCAAGATGCAGCATTTTCGGCCGCGCATCCGCCACCCGCGCCGCGGGCGCACGCCGCAGGATCGCGTTGATCCGCAGCAGCAGTTCTTTCGGCTCGAACGGTTTCACCAGATAATCATCCGCCCCCGCCTCAAAACCTTCGATCCGGCTCAGCGCTTCGCCCTTCGCCGTCAACAGCAGGATCGGCGTCGTCATCCGCAGCCGCAGATCGCGTGTCAGCGCGATCCCGTCCTCGCCCGACATCATCACGTCCAACACGATCAGATCGAAATCCAATCCCCCCAGCAACCGCCGTGCCTGTGCTGCATCCCGTGCGATTGTCACCAGAAACCCGTTCCGCATCAGGAATTTCTGCAAAAGCCCCCGTATCCGTTCATCATCATCCACAACAAGAAGATGCGCCTGCGGTTCTTCCATCACGTTCCCCCGTCTTTCAGGCTTTGATACTGCCGCCGTTGATCCACGTCCATCATCGCCTCCAGCACCTGCCGAAACCCCTGCACCGCCCCCGGCCCCGCCGCTCGGTAAGCCGCCCGCATCCGTGCCCGTTGCGCATCAGACAACGCCCGCTCCAGCACCGCGCCTTTTTCCGTCAGGTGCAGATGCCGTTCCCGCCTGTCCACCCGCCCCACCCGAGCCTCGACCAGCCCGTCCTCGATCAGGGCCCGCAGCACCCGGTTCAGGGATTGCTTCGTCACCCCAAGGATCGCCATCAGGTTAGACACGGTCGTCCCCGGACTGCGGTGGATGAAATGCACTGCCCGATGATGCGCCCGCCCATAATCCATCTTTTCCAGAATCCGGTCCGGGTCTGCCGTGAACCCCCGATACGCAAAGAACATCGCCTCGATTCCCTTGCGCACCTGTTCGTCCGTCAGGAACAGAAGGCTTTCCCCGCCACCAATACTGCTTTCCGCCATCATGCCCTCCACCCCTGCGACAATACGTCAGCCTTGTTGACATTCCAAGACTCAACTGTTAGCCAACCTGCGGTTTTGCGCAACTTTATGTCCGGAACGGACCTTTTTGGCGCAACATTCGCAAAAAGGGATGGATGACATGGCAGGCTATGATGATCGCGACGGCTTTATCTGGATGGACGGCAAACTCGTCGATTGGCGCGCCGCCAACGTCCACATCCTGACCCATGCCCTGCACTATGCCTCCTCCGTCTTTGAAGGCGAACGCTGCTACAATGGCAAAATCTTCAAATCGGCGGAACATTCCGCCCGCCTGATCCGGTCAGGTGAACTGCTTGACATGGATATCCCCTACACGGTGGCCCAGATCAACGCCGCCAAGGATGCCGTGCTCAAGGCCAACAACCTGACCGACGCCTATGTCCGCGCCATCGCCTGGCGTGGTGCCGGCGAAGACATGGGGGTCGCCTCTCTCAACAACCCGATCCGCATGGCCGTCGCCTGCTGGACCTGGGGCAGCTATTACGGTGACGCCAAGATGAAGGGTGCGAAACTCGACATCGCCAAATGGAAACGCCCCAGCCCCGAAACCATCCCGTGCGAGGCAAAGGCCGCCGGCCTTTACATGATCTGCACCATGTCGAAACACGCAGCCCAGGCCAAAGGCTGTTCCGACGCCATGATGTTCGACTACCGCGGATATGTTGCCGAAGCCACCGGTGCGAACATCTTCTTCGTAAAAGACGGCGAGGTGCATACCCCGAAAGCGGATTGCTTCCTGAACGGCCTGACCCGCCAG
>JANMDH010000181.1:0-6739 GCA_031376195.1 Gemmobacter sp.
GTGGAATTGCCGCAACCCAGCTGGTCGTAATGCACAACGGCCCGCCCATCGTTGGCGAGCAGCTTGTAGGCATCGACATAATTGTGTGCGGCCCCGGGTCCGCCATGCAGGATGAAGATCGGTGGCTTGCTTGGGGTAAGATCGCCGGTCACCCGGTACCATGTTTCATACTCACCGAACCGCGCACGTCCTTCGACCGACTTCACGACAGACTTCCCCCTTGCGATATCCGTCCCTGACGGCCAGTTAGCCCCAGCTGCTGTCCCGTCAACAAGCATCTATTCAGGATGCGCCGTTTCAGCGGCGTTCAGCAAGTGCTGTTTCGCCTGACATTTGGGCGAAAACGACACATGGACGGGTGTGCCGCCTATTCGTTGGGCGGCCGGTCATTCTTGGCGGTTGGGCGAGTGTGGATCACTCAAACACGCAGCGCGGGAAATAGAAGCTGACCACCCAGTTCGGCATGTCCACGATTTCGGAAATGCGCAGATCGCCGCAAGTGGAAACCAGCATATAGGCCTCTACTGCGGACATGCCGCGTGTGGCGCACAGAAGGTCGATCATCGCCGATACCGCATCGCGCGCGCCTGTCATCAGGTCGGGGCCGATCCCGGTTGTCACCTCATACCCCTTGGCATCCAGATGCCGCGTCACCGGGCCGGGCGTGGTAAAGCGCGGGGTTTTCAGATGCGCGCCTTTGACCAGGTCAAGCGTCAGCACCACGTCCATCGGGCTTTCGATTGCCGTCCCGCACACTTCGCCATCGCCTTGTGCCGCATGGGTATCGCCAACGCTGAACAGGGCCCCCGCGACCTCGACCGGCAGATACAGCGTGGTGCCCGCCGCAAGATCGCGGATATCGAGATTGCCCCCGACGCGCCGGGGCGGGACGATGGAATGCAGGCCCATTTCCGCAGGCGCATTGCCGATGGTGCCGGCAAAGGGTTTCAGTGGTACGCGGGCATTGGCCCCGTAAAGGGCGGGTGCCAGGCTGGCAGGATCATAGGACCAGATGTTCAGGGCGGGATCGGTGAACTGATCGGCCAGCAGGCCAAAGCCCGGGATGTTCGCCGTCCAGCCCCAGCCCGAGGGTGCGAAGCTGTCGATGGTGATTTTCAGGGCATCGCCGGGTTCCGCGCCTTCGACATAAATCGGGCCGGACACCGGATTGATCTTGCCGAAGTCCAGCGTTCTGATCGCGTCAAGCGTGGATGACGGGTTCAGTTGGCCGGCCGAGGAATCGTGGCAGTGGAACAGGATGGTTGATCCGGGTTCTGCCCGCTGAACCGGGGCGAATGCGTTGTTCCAGCCGAAATGATGCTGTGCGCCGTGGATGGTGTAGTTGCAGTTTTTGCACATGGCTTGCTCTTTCCTCGGGGTGCGGTGCGGGACGGAAAACCCGACGAAATTCAGCATAGCCGAAGCCCATGCTGCCGGGATAGCCGCATAATGGGCGCAGTCTGGCGATCGGGCAGTGTCGCGCAGACTGCCGATACCCGCCGCCCGGCAAACGCCCCAATCGTGGCGGATGCGACTTTGATTCAGGGCAGCGAGGGTGATCCGCATCTGCCGACGTCAGATTTGTTCGTCCCGGCCAAGATACCAGCGCAGCACCCAGCGTTCGATGCCAAGCGCCAGCAGATAAAAGCCGACCGAAACCAGCACGCTGGTGACGGCGACGGCCCAGATCATCCCGAAATCCATGTACCTGCGGGATTGGTTCATCAGGCTGCCCAAACCCTTGCCGGTTGCCAGCCATTCGGCAATCATCACCCCCAGCAGCGCACGCGGCGCAGTGGTGCGGGCGGCGGCCAACAGCCACGGCAGCGATGCGGGAATTGCAACAAACCGCAGTTCGCGCCAGGCCGTGGCCCCTTAAGCACGCGGCAGATCAAGGGCCGAGCGTGGCACCTGCGACAGGCCTTGGGTGATCATCACATAGGCGGGGAAAAATGTGACGGATATGGTGATCCACAGGGTCACTGCGGTGCCCCGACCGAGGATCAGCACCAGAAGTGGCGTGAGCGCCACCAGCGGCATTGTCTGGGTGACCAGGGCGACGGGCAGTGACCTGCCCACTCACCCCAGCCGTCCCCACAAATCATATTCCCCTGCCTCTTCCACGGTCACTTCGACAATGTCGCCCGGCACCAGCCGCTCAAAGCCCGCGTCCACAAACAAATTTCCGTCGATTTCCGGTGCGTCTGCCATTGTCCGGCAGGTCGCGCCTTCGCCATCCACTTCGTCCACGATCACCGCCAGCCGCCGCCCGACTTTCGCGGCCAGTTTCGCCTCTGATATCGCCTGCGCCTTTTCCATGAACCGGTCCCAGCGATCCTGCTTCACGTCCGCCGCCACATGGTCCGGCAGGCTGTTCGACCGAGCCCCCGCCACATTTTCGTACTGAAAGCAGCCCACGCGGTCCAGCTGCGCCTCATCCATCCAGTCCAGCAGGACCTGAAACTCTGCCTCGGTTTCCCCCGGGTAGCCCACGATGAAGGTGGACCGCAGCGTGATGTCCGGACAGACCGCCCGCCAGGCCGCGATTTCATCCAGTGTCCGCGCCGCCGCCGCAGGCCGCGCCATCCGCCGCAGGACGCCCGGGTCTGCGTGCTGGAACGGAATGTCGAGGTAGGGCAGCACCAGCCCTTCGGCCATCAGGGGGATCAGGTTGCGCACATGCGGATAGGGGTAGACGTAGTGCAGCCGCACCCAGGCCCCGAGTTTGCCCATTTCGCGCGAAAGGTCGGTGATATGGCTGCGCACCTCGCCGCCCTTCCAGGGTGAGGTGTCATGCTTGCGGTCCACCCCATAGGCGCTGGTGTCCTGGCTGATCACCAGCAGTTCGCGTACCCCCGCTTCGACCAGCTTTTCCGCCTCGCGCAGCACTGCATGGGCCGGGCGGCTTTGCAAAAGTCCCCGCATGTCGGGGATGATGCAGAACTTGCACTTGTGATTGCAGCCTTCGGAAATCTTGAGATAGCTATAGTGGCGCGGCGTCAGGGTCACGCCCGTCGCGGGCAGCAGGTCGATGAAGGGGTCTGGTGAGGGCGGCACAGCGCCATGGACGGCATCCAGAACCGCCTCATACTGATGCGGGCCGGTCACGGCCATCACTTTTGGATGTGCGCCGGTGATAAATTCGGGGTTCGCCCCCAGACAGCCCGTCACGATGACCTTGCCGTTTTCGCGCAAGGCTTCGCCGATCGCCTCCAGGCTTTCCGCCTTGGCGGAATCAAGGAACCCGCAGGTGTTCACGATCACCGCATCCGCCCCCTGATAATCCGCGCTGATCGCGTAACCTTCGGCGCGCAGGCGGGTCAGGATGCGTTCGCTGTCCACCAGCGCCTTGGGACAGCCGAGGCTGACCATGCCGATGGTGGGCTGACCAATCCGACGCGGCGCATCGATGCGCAGCTTTGGGGCAAGGTCGGGGCGGAGGTTGGGCGGGTTCTGGGTCATGCGGGGGATATACGCCCCCACGCGCCTGCGGGAAAGGGGGGGGTGTTGCACGCGTGCAAGGGAGGGTAAGGGGTTGATATAAACGTGTTATAAATAGTGATGCGAAAGTCGGGTGGCACCGCAGGGTTGGGTTTTGAGGTATGTACTTGAGATAACCCGGCGGTGGGTAAGGGGGTTGGCACGGGCTTACCCCGGCGCGGGTGGCGTGACGATGCGATGCGGACAGGGCCACTAGCCGGGATTATTTCCGACCTAGTGAAGGCTGTGGCGGTTCGTCACCGTCATCTTTATCCAAAGCATCCTGAAATCGAGAATGTGCCAAATCAACCAAGGTTGGTGGTGCCGTGAGTGTTCCGTCCCGGATGATTACATAGACTATCGGCGCTTTGCGTTATTCCATGGCACGGTCAACGCTTTGCGATCTGATCGCTGGGCTGCGTGCGTGACAAAGGCAGCGGTTGACACCTTGCTGCGCCTGTTGAGTGAGGTTCCGGCCAATCTTGAACGCGCGGGGCGGAGGGAGTGCCACCCCGGGCGTCGTCATTCCATGCTAACGCCATAGCAAATCCGGCGATACGCGCGGGGCCACGTCGATCACGATCTTGCCGAACAGATCGGGGGCAAGCTGTGCCTGATACGCGGCTTTCACCTGATCGAACGGGAACCGTTTGTGGATGATGGGGGCGATGCGGTGCCGGTCAATGAAGGTGGCCAATACCTCGTACATGACGCCTGACCCCACTTTGATGCCGCGCAGGGATTTTCCGAACAGCGCCATATCGGGGGCGGCGTCACCGCTGCTGAACAGGCCGACCATTGCCACCTCGCCGCCATGGGTGGTGGCGGCGAGTGATTGGTTCATGGTGGCGGTGCCGATGGTATCGACCACTTTGTCGATCCCCCCCGTCAGGCGGGCCATTCCCGCGCCCCAGTCCGCGGTGATGCGATAGTTCAGGCCGTGATCCAGACCCATCTGCATCAGCCGGGCCAATTTGGCGTCACTGCTGGAAATCGCGCTGACCTGTGCGCCTGCGGCCTGGGCGAGTTGCAGTGCGAAAAGGGCGACGCCCCCGGTGCCAAGGATCATGATCTTGTCGCCCGCTTTCACCGGATGATCGCCGAAAAGCGCATTCCACGCGGTGACCGCAGCGCACGGCAAAGTGGCGGCCTGCGCATGGGTCAGGCTGGCGGGTGCGCGGGCGACGCGCGTGGCGGGCAAAATGATGTAGTCTGACAGAACGCCATTTTCAGTCATCGATCCCAGACCAAAACCTGCATCTGGCGGGAAGGGTCCGTCGGTCCAGCCGTTGAAATGCAGGTTGACCACGCGATCGCCGATGGCCCAGCCCGCAACGCCGCTGCCAATGGCATCAATGACCCCCGACATATCGGACGCGGGCACCACATCCTGCCCCGGCATCCGCCCGAACGGGCCGCGCATCACCATCTGGTCGCGCGCGTTCAGCGAGACGGCATGGACGCGGATGCGCAGATCGCCCGGCCCCGGTTCGGGGGTGGGGACGTCCTGAAAGGTCAGTCCTTCCACCGTTGTTACGTCAGCCGTCATCATCCATCGTTTCATGGGCTTGTCCTGTTCGCGTGGGGTTGAAGGTACAGGGCGGGGTCAATGCCAGCCCTGCACGTCATGGCCGCCAAAGATCATCCGCTGCACTGGGGCTGTGCCCAGGCCGTCGGTAAAGCCGGGCGTCAAGGCGCTGACCATGGTGAGGCGGTCTATCTGATCTGCGGTCAGGGTGATTTCCAACGCTGCGATATTGTCCTGCAGCTGCGTTGCTTTGCTGGCCCCGATGATGGTCGAGGTGACGCCGGGGCGGGCCATGACCCAGGCCAACGCTGTCTGAGCCAGTGGTCGGTTCTGTTCAGCCGCGACGGCGCGCAGGGTATCCAGTATGGCCCAGTTGCGGGCGCTGAATTTGGATTGACCAAAGGGGTTGGCGCCGCTCAACCGGCCTTTGCCGACGGTCGCGGTGCGGTCATATTTGCCGGTCAGAAAGCCACCGCCAAGCGGGCTCCACGGCATCAATGCCATCCCCGCCTCTTGCGCCACGGGGATATGTTCGCGCTCGATACTCCGCTCGATCAGGGAATATTCCAGCTGCATCGCGATCGGCCCGGGAGTGCCGCGCTGATCGGCCATCGTCGCGGCCTTCATGGCGACCCAGGCGGGCATGTCGGAAAACGCGAAATAGCGGATTTTGCCGGACCGGACGAGATCGCCGAGGGTTTGCAGGATTTCCGCAACGGGCGTGACGCGATCCCAGATGTGCATCCAGTAAAGGTCAATGTAATCGGTGCCAAGGCGGCGCAGGGATCCGTGCAGCGCGCGGTGAATGTTCTTTGCCCCGTTACCGCCCGCATTGGGATTGCCGGGCTGGGCGTTGAAGGCGAACTTGGTGGCGAGCACGATGTCATCGCGCGAGCCGGTATCGGCGATGAAGCGCCCGACCATTTCTTCAGTGGTTCCGCCAGCGTAAATGTCTGCGGTATCCAGAAAATTGCCCCCCGCATCGCGGTAGACGTCAAAGATGGTGCGCGCGGCGGCGTCATCCGCCCCCCACCCCGGCGTGCCAAAGGTCATGGTGCCAAGGCACATCGGACTGACCACAAGGCCGGATCGGCCAAGGGTGCGGAAATCGGTCAAGGGCATGGCAGGCTCACTTTCATATCGGTTGTTACGAAAGGCGTAAGGGACTTGTCAAGCAGCGTCAACCGAAATAATAGTGATCGTTATGAAAGCCATGAATCATCCGCGCAAGACCGGCCGCCCGCTGTCGTTTGACCGCGATGTGGTGCTGCACAAGGCCATGCTGCAATTCTGGGCGCATGGTTATGAGACGACGTCGATCAACGATCTGACGGCGGTGATGGGGGTGACGGCACCCAGCATTTACACGGCCTTCGGTGACAAGAAGCATTTGTTTCTTGAGGCGGTAAAGCGGTACGCGGGCGAGCCGTTGCAGGCGGTTCAGATCATCGACGCGGCCCCGACGGCATGGGCGGCGGCGCAGGCGCTGCTGGGCAGTGCCGCGATTGGATACACGGGCGATGGTACGCCGCAGGGCTGTCTTCTCGCCTCGGCGGTGGCCAGTTGTTCGGCAGGGGCCGCGGATGTTCAGGCGGCCATCACGGGTATCCGGGGCCAAATTGAAACAAGATTGCAGGTTAAGATCGCGGATGCTGTGTCGATGGGTGAGGTTTCCACCGGCGCGGACCCGGCCATCCTTGCGGCAACGATCATGGCGGTGATCCAGGGCAT
>JANMDH010000424.1:0-6090 GCA_031376195.1 Gemmobacter sp.
ATGATCTGGAACGACGAATAGCTTTCCCCCAGAAATTTGATCACAACGTCATGCGTCGCATAGATCGCGAACGCCAAAAGCGCGTAAATCGCCCCGCGCAAATTGGAATTAGAATGAAGCATGGTGCAAATACCTGTGGGCGCCCACGGCGGATCACCTGTTAGCGCCACCAGTCTTTTGGCCCGGATCATGCCGGGCTGCAAGGTCGCCTGCACCCCGATGCCTGTCACGAATTCCTACAACCCGCAGGATTTACCCCGCTTGCCGTCACGTCAGGTCAGGCTCGCCTCCAGCGCCGCCACCACGGCATCACCCATCGCACTTGTGCTGATCGGCGTCCCGCCATCCGGCCCCAGCAGATCAGCGGTGCGCAGCCCGTCTGCCAGCACCTTTTCCACTGCCGCCTCCACCCGTTCTGCATCCGCACCCATGTCGAAAGAATACCGCAGCGCCATTGCGAAACTCAGGATACAGGCAATCGGGTTCGCCTTCCCCTGCCCCGTGATATCGGGTGCCGACCCATGCACGGGTTCGTACATCGCCTTTGGCCGCCCGTTCGCCATCGGTGCCCCAAGGCTCGCCGAAGGCAGCATCCCAAGGCTTCCCGTCAGCATCGCCGCCGCGTCGGAAAGCAAGTCACCGAACAGATTGTCCGTCACGATCACGTCGAACTGTTTTGGGTTCCGCACCAGCTGCATTGCCCCATTATCCGCATACATGTGCGACAGCGCCACATCCGGGTATTCCTTGTCATGGATTTCCTGCACCACCTCGCGCCACAGGATGCCCGATTCCATCACGTTCGCCTTTTCCATCGAACAGACCTTGTTCCCCCGCCGCCGCGCCAATTCAAACGCCGACCGCGCCACCCGCGCAATTTCCGATTCCGTATAGCGCTGCGTGTTGATCCCGACCCGTTCGTTGCCTTCCACGAAAATCCCGCGAGGCTCGCCAAAGTAAACCCCGCTTGTCAGTTCCCGCACGATCAGGATGTCCAGCCCGGCCACGATTTCCCGCTTCAAGGACGAGAAATCCGCGAGCGCGTCAAAACACTGCGCCGGCCGCAGGTTGGAAAACAGGTCCATCTCCTTGCGCAGTCTCAACAACCCCCGTTCCGGCTTTACGCTGAAATCCAGCGTGTCATACTTCGGTCCGCCCACAGCCCCCAGCAAAACCGCGTCCACCGCCTGCGCCTTTGCCATCGTCTCGTCCGTCAGCGGCGTCCCGTGCGCATCATAAGCACAGCCGCCTACCAAGTCTTCGGTCACATCAAACGTCACCCCCCGCCGCGCGCCGAACCAGGCGATGATCTTTTTCACCTCGGCCATGACTTCCGGGCCGATACCGTCACCGGCGAGGATAAGAAGGGTTGGGTTTGGCACGGGCAGGCTCCTGAACAAATGGGTCGCAGCTGGCCTAGCCTTTGCCCCGCACCCGGTCAAGACGCCTGCAGGAACGGGGCATCCGTTTCAGGTGTGCGACTTATTGATAGTCGTTCAATATCAATGCTTTGAGCTACCCCCCCAGAGTCGTACAGTAACGGAAGCTACGATCTGACGTCTGCGC
The DNA here is from genome assembly GCA_031376195.1 of Gemmobacter sp. GTDB lineage: Bacteria > Pseudomonadota > Alphaproteobacteria > Rhodobacterales > Rhodobacteraceae > JANPIX01. The sequence goes on from JANMDH010000424.1 coordinate 1,567, forward strand.
GTCTCTAACCACGAGGAGAACTGAGCTAATCCCCAACTATTGGACAGATTTCCGGGTGACTCAAGCGACCGCCTGCCCCTGCTGATCGGTTTCGATCGCGTTGAACCACACCACGGCGGGCGGTTTTCCGGCATGGGCAGTATCTGGGCGGTGGTGGTTACAGAGGGTGATCCAGCGCCCGATGGCAGTTCAAATCAGGTCGCGCAGGCGCGTCAGTCGATAGCGCCCGGCAACTTCGACGCGGGGGCCGCTGCCCCACGGCACCACAAAGAACGGGACGTTGGCTGCCCGGGCTGTGGTCTGATCAATGCCACTATCGCCGATATAGGCCCATGTTCCCGGTTGCAGCCCCATCTTTGTTGCGACGGCTAAAAGGTGTCCAGGATCGGGTTTGCACGCTGGAACAGCATCTGCGCCAACAACCGCGCTGAACAGTGGCGCAATGGCCAGTTGGTCCAAAATCCGCAAGGTAAGGGCCTGCGGTTTGTTGGTGCAAAGCCCAAGGGCGATGCCCTTTGCATGCAGGCTGATCAGGTCGGCCTTCACATCGGGGTAGAACTCGGTCAGTCGTGCGGGCTGCGCCCAATACTGCGCCATGAACGCCGTGTGTGCAGCATCAATACTAAGTGCATCGGTGGGAAGTTGCAGGTCGGTAAACATGTCAAGCAGCAACCGACGCGGGCCGTGGCCGATGAATCGCGCGACATACGCCGTCTCCTGCGTCGGCCAGCCTTGCGCTGTCAGATACAGATTGACGGCATCGGCCATATCGGGGGCGCTGTCGATCAGCGTGCCATCAAGATCGAAGATCAGTGCTGCAAAGGGCGGTGAGGTTCCGGTCATCGGGTCGTTCTGCATTTTGCTGTGCGCGGCGAGCCGGACAAACGGATATCGCAGGCTTTCATTGCGCCGTGTTCAGACCAAAGCCTTTTCGCAGACATCACCGGACCAACCATGGCTGCGCTGTGTTGGCCTGCCAGCCGCTGCGGTGCAACAGTGGCATATCATCGGCAAATTCGGCGTAACCAACGCACAGATAACCGACAAATTGCCATTCGGGTGGCGGATCAAGTGCCGCCGCCGCCGCCTGCGGGTCAAGGATTGACACCCATCCCACGCCCAGGTTTTCCGCCCGCGCCACCAGCCAAAGCGCATACATTGCCATCACGGTGGAATAAACCACGGTTTCCGGCATGGTCTGCCGACCCAATCCGCGCCCCAAGGCCGGGTCAGGCACGGAAAACACGGCCAGGTGTTCCGGGGCCTCATGCAGACCAGCCAGCTTTAACCCCAGATACGCATCGCGATCTGCATCAGGATAGGCTGCTGCCGCCGCCGCGTTGCTTTCGGCGAATAAATCGGCGATCCGTTGCCGCCGACCTGGGTCTTGCACCTGAATCACCCGCCAGGGCCGGCAATTGCCGACGGACGGGGCCAGTTCCATCGCCGCTGCCAGTTTGTCGATCAACGCCGGGGCCACGGGATCGGGGCGGAAATGCCGAACATCCCGCCGCCACTGCATGATCTGGTGCAAGTTTTGCGCATCGTCTGCGGTGAATAACATTTCGTCTCCGATGTCGGCCGACTCCTTGTGACCTGCAGGACCGTATTGTCCAGTCAGAAATTAACTATTTCAGATGGTTGACGACAGGCAGGCCGTAGACCGGCGTTGCAATCCCCACCTGTCGCGCCTTCAGTTGCAGGGACAGAAACTGCGAATAATGCCGCGACTGGTGCAGGTTGCCGCCGTGAAACCACAAGGCGTCTTGGCGTGTCGGCTTCCACATATTGCGCAGCTCGCCCTCCCATGGGCCAGGATCTTTGGTGGTGCCGGACCCCAGACCCCAGCACTTGCCCACCTTGTCGGCCACGTCCTGACTGATCAGATCGGCCGCCCACCCATTCATGGAGCCATAGCCTGTGGCATAAATCACCAGATCGGCAGGCAGTTCCGTGCCATCACGCAGAACCACGGCAGTCGCGGTCAGGTGGCTGACATCAGACCCCGATTTCAGTTTGATCTTGCCGTCGATGATCAGTTGGCTGGCGCCCACATCAATGTAATAGCCCGACCCGCGCCGCAGATATTTCATGAAAAGGCCGGTGTCGTCGTCACCGAAATCGAGCATGAAACCTGCACCGGTCAGACCGTTGTAAAACGTGGCATCCTCGGTGCGGATTGTATCGTAGATCGGCTTTTGAAATGCTGGCAGCACGGCATAGGGGATCGAGGCAAAGGTCATGTCGGCCTTTGCTGTTGTCATCCCTGCGGCCAAAGCCTCTTCTGAATAAAGCGCGCCCAGACCGTGTTTCATCAGCGGGTCGGACCGCACGATATGGGTCGTCGACCGCTGTACCATGGTGACATCGGCACCGCCTTCCCACAGGGCGGCACAGATATCATGTGATGAATTGTTCGCCCCGATCACCACAACCTTTTTGCCGCGATATGCATCCGGGCCGGGGTGCTGGCTGGAATGCTGCTGCACGCCGCCAAAAATATCCTGCCCCGGAAACACCGGGATATTTGCCTTGCCCGACATGCCGGTGGCCAGCACCAGGTGTTTGGGGCGCAGCACAATATCTTTGCCATCGCGGGTGACATGAACCAGCCATTCGCCTGTCGCCGGGTCGTATTTTGCACTGGTGGCGGTGGTGGCGGACCAATAGTTCAATTCCATCACGCGGGTATACATTTCCAGCCAATCGCCCAGCTTGTCCTTGGGTGTGAACACCGGCCAGTTCGCAGGAAAGGGCAGGTAAGGCAGATGGTCGTACCAGACCGGGTCGTGCAGACACAGCGATTTGTACCGGTTGCGCCAGCTGTCCCCCGCCCGGGCATTCTTTTCGATCACAATGGTCGGCACATCCAACTGGCGCAGCCGTGCGGCCAGCGCAATCCCGCCCTGACCGCCGCCGATGATCACGACATAGGGTTGGGTGTCGACGCCAAGACCTGCCGCCTCTGCCTGGCGCTTTTCGGCCCAGGATTTGCGGTCGGCAGCGGCACCATGTTCTGCGCCTTTTGGCCGGGTTGTGCCAAATGGCTCTTCATGGCCCTTCAATTCCTTAAGGGTCGTCAGCAACGTCCAGATCTTGCCGTTGCGGATGCGCACATGCCCGTGCCCCCGCCCGGTTGCGGTGTCAAAGTCGATCCAGGCCTGCTGTACATCGCCCGCGTTATCCGCAACCTCGCCAGAAGCGACCCGAAATCCGGTTGGTTTGACCGATGCCAATTGCGCGCTCAGCATGGTCTGGATGGCCGCACTGCCTTCCAGCGTGGCAATGTTCCACGTAAAGCTGACTAGATCGCGCCAATAGCCGTCCGGTTCAAAACAGGCCACCGCCGCGGCGACATCCCCTGCTTCAAGCGCGGCACTGAACTTCTGCAACATCACCTCGACGGTGCCCGCTTTGACTTCAATCATTGTATCTGCCATCGTTCCCCCCCTTTTGCACTGCATGGTAGGCTTGATTAGCCCACAGGTTCGGTCAGGTCACAAGTCAACTGGCCGAGCGTACGGTTTCGGATACCAGTCGTCCAACCAAAGCGGCCGCCTCGACCTGCGGCAAATGACCCACGCCCGTCAGTCGATGCAGGGCAATCAGGCCCGAAAGCCCGTCTGCATCCGACGCTTTGAAAATTGCGTCCTGCTGGCCCCAGATCATCCGGCAGGTGCAGGTCAGACGGGCCAGCGCGGACTGGATCGAAAACATCTGCGTATTGCCCTCAAACAGTGACCGGGCCAATGCGTTCAATGCGCCCGGCGCGCCCGTTCCCGTGCGGGCGGCAAAGGCCGCACGCACCATCGCGTCACCCAGCCGGTCGGGCGCATGCACCAGATGTTGCATCCAGACCCGCAAGGCAGCTTCGGTCTTTGCCTCGACAAAGCCTGTGACGAAATCACCGTTTATCCACGGCCCAAGCCCGGCCGGCGCGATAAGTGTCAGCGACCGGATATCCAGATCGCCCCGATCCGCCAGCGCCACCGCGACTGCAGCGCCCAAGGAATGGCCGACCAGATGCGCGCTGGTTATCCCCGCCTCGCGCAGACGCTGGGCCATGTCGTCGACCAGCGCATCAAATCCGGCAGCCGTGCGCCCAGCGGCAGCCCCGTGGCCTGCGAGATCAGCACCCAGCATCGGATTTTGCACAGCAATCCGGGCGACCAGCGGCAGCCATGCGGCCAGTTCGGCCCCAAAGCCATGCAGGAACACAACGGGCGTTCCCGTCCCCGCCTGCAAGGATTTCAGGGTGGTGTCATTGCGCAGCGCAAAGGGTGCGATGTTAGCCGCAGGCTTCGCCTGCAGCGCCGCCGCCACATCGCGCATGACCACCGCGCCACGCGGGCCAGTGCCTGCGATCTGGTTCAGATGCAGCCCATTCTGTCCGGCCACCCGCCGCGCCAAAGGCGAGGATCGGCCACTGCCATTTGTCGCGGCCTGACTGATATCGGGTTGGGCGATCTGGACTTGCGGCATTTCGGTGGAGACAGGGCCGGCCGCCGCGCCAACGCTTTCGCC
>JANMDH010000249.1:0-5648 GCA_031376195.1 Gemmobacter sp.
ATCCTCCGGCGCGCCCGCGCTGATCTTCAGGCGGATCACCTCGCCCCGCCGCCGCCGTTTCAGCGCCGTCTCAAACTCCCGCACCAGATCTTCCGCCTCGTCCTCCACTTCCAGATCGCTGTCGCGCAGCACCCGGAATGCGCAGTGCCCCCTGTCGGTATATCCCGGGAACAGCATGTTCAGATGCAACAGCAGCAATTCTTCCAAGGGCAGGAACCGATGCTCCCCCGCTTTCGCCGGCAATGCCACAAACCGCGCAATCTGCTGCGGAATCGGCAGCAGCGCCAGCAGGCCGCGATGGTCGGTCAGGCGTTCCAGTTGCAGCGCAAGGCAGAAACCCGTGTTCGGGATGAACGGAAACGGATGCGCCGGGTCGATGGCAAGCGGCGACAGAACCGGGAACACCTTGCGCAGAAAGTGATCCTCCAGAAATTTCAGATCGCGCACCGTCAGTTTGGATCGCGTCAGAAGGGTGATCCCTTCGCTTTCCATCTCGCGCCGCAGTTTGTTGAACACCGTCTGCTGCGTCTGCATCAGGCGGCGCGCATCGTCATTGATCAGGGTCAGTTGTTCCGCCGGGCTGCGCCCGTCTTCCGACGGCGCAGGGCTGCCCGTGCGCACCAGGGCGCGCAGGCCCGCGACGCGCACCGTATAGAATTCATCCAGATTGGTGGCTGAAATCGACAGGAATCGAAGGCGCTCCAGCAACGGCACCGCCGGATTTGCCGCCTCGTCCAGAACCCGCCAGTTGAAGGCGAGCCAGCTGAGTTCCCGGTTGAAGAACCGCCTTGGCCCGGAAAAGCTGCCTTGGGGCAGTACAACCGCGTCCGGAAACGGCGCGCGCAGGAAATCGGATTGTGACATCGCGGCTGTATCCAGCACTTTTGCAACAGGCATGTGACATCAGTCCTTTCTGTCCGAAAGATGGATCAGCGCCTCAGCCGCAAGGCTGCGGCTGATCGGGGCCCCCCGTTCCAGCGCAACCCGGTCCAGCGTGTCAACCAGCGCACGCGCGGCGGCAAACGTGCGGTCCATGCGCGCAACCAGATAGGGCACCAAAGTCGGGTCAACCGCCACCTGCCGGTCGGCAAACAGCTTGATCAGCACCGACGACAGCAGGCTGTCATCCGGGGCCGCCATCCGCGCCAGGGCCGATGCCTGCACCCGGCTGGCAAGATCGGGCAGGGCCATGCCCCAATCGCGGGGGCCAGACCTGCCGGTCAGCATCAGACGCCCCCGGTTTTCCGTCATCAGGTTGCACAGATGGAACAGCGCCGCCTCGCGCCCTTCATGGCCTGCGGCGTGGTCGGCACCGTCCACCGCCACGGCCCCCGCCCAGGCAAGCGACGGCAGGTCCATCTGGTCCAAAGCCTCCGCGCCGATCATCCGCCCGCCGGTCCGGCCCACCCAGATCGCTGTCAGATGCGTCTTGCCGCTGCCGGGCGGCCCCGACAGCACCAACCGACCCGCCGGCCAGACCCCGTCATCATCGACCATGGCCAAGGCCTGCCGATTGGCGTCCGACACGAAAAAATTGTCGCGCCCGAACGCGGGCTTGATCGGCAGATCAAAGGCCAGCTGCCCGGTCACTTGGTTTTCCTGACGCTGGGAACCGCGTCATCTTCGCCCGTATACAGCGGGCTTTTCGTATATTGCGCCGCCGCGAACCGGATCAACACACCGATCATCGCCGCCACAGGCACCGCCACCAGCAGGCCCAGAAACCCGAAAACCGCCCCGAAAGCCGACAAGGCGAACAGCAGCCACACCGGGTGCAGCCCCACCGAATTTCCCACCAGACGCGGCGTGATGATGTTGCCTTCCAGAAACTGCCCCAGAACGAAAATGCCCGCCACCAGCCCGATGGAAAGCCAATCACCCCAGAACTGGAACAGCGCCAGCCCGATCGCCAGCGTTCCCCCGACCAGCGATCCGATATACGGAATGAACGTGATCGCCCCCGCAATCGCCCCCACGATCAGCCCGAACTGCAATCCCGCCAGCATCAACGCAATCGCGTAAAAACTGCCAAGCACCAGACACACGCTCAACTGCCCCCGCACGAAGGCCGCCAGAACCCGGTCCACCTCACGCCCCAACTGGCGCACCACCGGCGCATGATCGCGCGGCAAAAGCGCATCGACCCGCGCCACCATCTTGTCCCAATCCAGCAGCAGATAGAACGACACCACCGGCACCACCACCATCAGCACCACCGCGTTGATCACCCCCAGTGCCGACCCGATCACCGTATTCGCCAGTTCCGCCCCCCGCGCCCGAATGCCCTCGGCCAGTTGCGCCAGCGTCTGGCGGATCGTCGATGTCTCATCCGTCAGGTCCGGAAAGCGTTCGGTCAGGAAAACCTGCAACCGTTGCGACATTTCGGGCGCAGAATTGATCAGCGCCGACAACTGCCCTATCAGCGTCGGGATTACCGCCAGAAACAGCAGCACCACCAACAACAGCATCAGCACCGAAATGATCGTGGTCGCCGCCACCCGGCTTAACCCCGCGCGCTGCAGCCGGTCGGCAATCGGGTCAAGGAAATACGCAATCGCCCCCCCGATCACGAAGGGCAGGATCACATCGCCCAGAAACCACAGCACCGCCAGAAAGACGACTGTCGCAATCCCCCAGTATCGTGCCTGTATTTGTACCGGAAGTGCCATCATCACCCGCCTTTTGCCAGCCTCAGACATGACCCAGCCCGCCCCTTCTTTCAAGAGGCCCGGCTTTTTGAGCCGGTTTTTCCGGATCAACGCTCAGCTGGCGGCGGCACGTTCCACCATGTCTATCGGCCGCAGCGGCAAAAGTTCCACGTGGCTCCCGATGGAAAATCCCCGCCGCTTGCGGATGAAAAAGGCATCCGGATGGTCGCGGTAAAGATCGTTCGTCACGATTTCCGCCCCGCTTTCCAGCGCCAGCTCGATCAGGTGCCGGTCCGCCACCGACCCCTTGGCCACAAGATCAACCCGCACATCCTTGCGATTGCCAAGTGCGCGGTGCAGGTCCGCTTCCGTCATGAATGCGCCTTTCAGCATGTGCCCGATCGAATTGTCAAAAACCACCAGCGCCCCTTGCCCCTCCAACCGCAAAAGATCCAGCACCCCGATCAACGTCGCCAGCTTCGCCACCTCGATCAGATCCGCGTTGCGTTCCCAGTTGACCACGTTACACCCATCAATCAGGGCAAAGGGCTGCCCCTCCGGCACCATCGGCACATGGCGGGGGTCCTCGGGTTGGGCCGCGCAGGCGATGGCCCGCCATTCCACCCGGTTCTTTGCCGTATGCTGCATGATCCGCGTCAGAACCCGCGCGTCGCAATACGCAGTTGCCGCCGCCCGCGCCAACGCCCCCGTTCCATCGCGCCCCACCTCACGCGTCACGGTCACAGGCCCCAGCCGCGTCAGCACCAGCCCCGGCACCGCCGCCTCGGGCGTAATCGCAATGATCGCCCCCCGCAGGTCAAGGGCCCGGGTCAGTTCCCGCAGCCGCGCTATGGCCGCCTCATCCGCCTTGCGTCCGCGCGTCCGGATCACATGCTGCGCCCGCCGCCGCAGTTCCAGCCCGACCAGCACCGCAAACAGGCCAAGGCCGACAAGTGCAGGGAACAGGACGTCGTTGGTCATCTGCCGGGCAATCCTTCATCAGGCCGCAACTTAAGGATGTATGACTATCTTAGGACAACCTGCGTTTGGTGCAAGCCCTTCGCGGGCCCTGATCAGCGCCACTTGCAACAGGCGCATCCGACGCGCTAGGAACCCTCAAACCATGAACAAAGGCCATATCCCATGCGTCTGACCCGCTATTTCCTGCCCGTCCTCAAGGAAAACCCCGCCGAGGCGCAGATCGTGTCGCACCGCTACATGCTGCGCGCGGGCATGATAAAGCAGCAGGCAGCCGGAATTTATTCCTGGTTGCCGCTCGGCCTGCGCGTCCTGCGCCGGATCGAGGCGATCGTGAACGAAGAACAGGAACGCGCGGGGCACATCCCCCTCTTGATGCCCACGATCCAACCAGCGGACCTCTGGCGTGAAAGCAACCGGTACGGCGACTACGGCGAAGAAATGCTGCGGATCAAGGATCGTGGCGGGCGCGACATGCTCTATGGCCCCACGAACGAGGAAATGATCACCGACATTTTCCGCAGCCACGTCAGCAGCTACAAAGACCTGCCCCTGACCCTTTATCACATCCAGTGGAAGTTCCGCGATGAATTGCGCCCCCGCTTCGGCGTGATGCGCGGGCGGGAATTCCTGATGAAGGACGGCTATAACTTCGATGTAGACAAGGCGGCCGCGCTGCACGCCTACAACCGCCACATGGTCAGCTATCTGCGCACCTATGAACGCATGGGTCTGACCGCAATTCCTATGCGCGCGGCCTCCGGGCCCATCGGCGGGGACAACACCCACGAATTTCTGGTGCTGGCCACGACGGGCGAGTCGGAGGTGTTCTATGACAGCGCCGTCACCGACCTGCGGCTCGGCAGCCGCGAGATCGACTATGATGATCGCGATCAGGTGGCGACAGTCTGTCAGGAATTCACCACGCTCTATGCCCGCACCGACGAGACGCATGATCCGGCCCTGTTCGACCAGATCCCCGAAGCCCGGCGCATGTCGGCGCGCGGAATCGAGGTGGGCCAGATCTTCTATTTTGGCACAAAGTATTCCGAGGCGATGGGCGCGACTGTCGTGACCGCCGACGGCAGCCGCGTGCCGGTCGAAATGGGCAGCCACGGCATCGGGGTCAGCCGCCTCCTGGGCGCGATTATTGAGGCGTCGCATGATGACAAGGGGATCATCTGGCCCGAAGGTGTCACTCCTTTCCCGGTGGGGATCGTGAACCTCAAACAGGGCGATCCAGGCACCGATGCGGCCTGCGAAGGGCTGTATGCCGCATTGAAAGCCAAGGGGCATGACGCGCTGTACGACGACCGCGATGAACGGGCAGGGGCGAAATTCGCAACGATGGACCTGATCGGCCTGCCGTGGCGGATCACGGTGGGTCCACGGGGCCTTGCCAACGGGGTGGTCGAACTCACCAGCCGCCGCACCGGCGTATCCGAGGAAATGTCGGCCGAAGCGGCAGTTGCGCGGATCGTGTCGATTTACGCAGGCCACTGACATCGCAATCAGCCGGCGCGTCCCCCGCGCGCCCGGCGCAACCGGTTATCCCGCGCCGCCCGGGAATGTCGTGCTTGGCACGGCCCCCGGGGCTCTGCCGTCGTCCATTGGGCTTGAACCAATGGCGCTCCAATGGACAACCCCCGGGATATTTTCGAACAGAAGAATAAAAACCCCGTCCGGCAAAACCGGACGGGACCTTCTCCTGTTGCGGTCATCGGCATCCCCGCCTGTACCGCAGAACCTGTATCGCGCGAATGGGTTAAGGCTTTGGTTCGTCTGTCCGGAAATATCCACGGGGGAGGGCGCACAGCGACCGTGGGGGGGCCGTCAGCCCCCACCGGTCCAAGGGGGCTCGATGCCCCCGCGGGCCGCGCACCGGGCACATCTCTGGACATGTCTTCCCCTTGTGCCAATGTTGCGCCAACACAAACGGAGCGGAACATGGAATATCGTCGTCTTGGAAAATCAGGCCTCAAGGTCAGCGAACTGTCGTTCGGGTCTTGGGTGACCTTCGGC
>JANMDH010000285.1:0-1541 GCA_031376195.1 Gemmobacter sp.
GGCGCGGGCGGAACCGCGCCAGTGGTCGTTGAACATCGGATCGAACAGATCGCCGCCTTCGGTGGCCTTGATGAAGGCGAAGTTGACGCCGTTGGCGCGGGCGGTCTGCCAGTCGATGCTGGTCTGAAAGCGGCTGATGTCGATGCCGTGGACCGCGTAATCCGCAGGGTTGCGCCCGTTCCACGGATGCGGTTTTGCGTCGGTGAAATTCGGGGCAGTGACGGCACCTGCGGGAACCGGGGCAGAGGCGCGGGGGCCACCGCCGCCACATGCGGCAAGGCCCAGAAAGGCCGCCAGAATCAACCCGTTTCGAAGGATATGCTGCATCGACTGCCCCTGTTCCTGCCTGCCGCATCATGGAACGGGAATACGTCGGCTGTCACCCCGCAAAACGCTGGGGCGACAGCTTGGCCACCAGATCGGCATCCAGTTCCGGCGCACGTCCGCCGATCAGATCAGCGGCAAGCTGGCTGGCGGCGGGGGCGGTCTGAAACCCGTAGCCGCCTTGCCCTGCCAGCCAGAAGAAATCAGGTGCGCCCGCATCCCGCCCGATGACCAGCACGCGGTCGGGGCTGAAGGTGCGCAGGCCTGCCCAGTTCGACAGCAGCCGGGTCACGGGTTCGGTCACCATCGCCTCATACCGGGCAAGGCCTTCGGCCAGCACCATGTCATCGGCCCAGGCATCATGCGGATCCACCGCATCCTCATCAGCGGGCGACACGATGAGCGCGCCTGCATCGGGCTTCGCATACCAGGATTCCCCGGGCCCAAAGATCATCGGCCAGAGGCTGACATCATGCCCCCCCGGTGCAGGGATGCGGGCCATCGACCGGCGCATCGGGGTGAAGCCAAGGGGGGCAACCCCCGCCATCGCTGCCACCTGATCCGCCCAGGCCCCGGCGGCGTTCACGATGACTGCGGCGCGCGCGTCGCCCCCGGCCCACGTTACCTGCCATCCGGCCCCGTCACGGGTGATCCCGGTGACGCGGCAGCCCGTCATGATCTGCGCCCCGTGCGCCTTTGCCGCGCGGGCAAAGCCCTGCAGCAGCAGGTCGGTATCAATGTCCCAAGCGTGATCGGCATATCCTGCAAAGGCCACGGTTTCGGGATTCAGGATCGGCACGCGCGCCTGTGCGTCGGTCACGCTGATCTCGTCAAGATCCATCATCGTGCGATCGTGGTCAAAGATCACGCGATCATCCGCCCCGGCAAGGATCATCAGCCCGCGCGGCGACAGGATGCCTTGCGTTCCGTGAAAATAAGCGCCCGACGCCTGCGACAGACCGACCACCGCCCCGGTCCCGTAATTTGGCTCGTACAGGGCCGCCGACCGGCCCGAGGCATGATGCGCCAGCGCGCCTTCTGCCTCCAGCAACAGAACGGACCCGAGCACTGACAGTCGCGCCGCCGCCGACACGCCTGCGATACCGCCGCCGATGATCAGAAAGTCCGTTGTCATCATCAACTCCCCTCAAAAAGGGCACGACAGCCCGCGCCCGTCTTCTGTTCACAAATATCCTCGGGGGGTGCGGGGGGCAGAC
>JANMDH010000287.1:0-5539 GCA_031376195.1 Gemmobacter sp.
TAGCCGTAATCGACCCCGTTCGTGGTCAGATACAAGGCGCGGGCCCCCAAGGGGTTGGTCAGGCCCCCTGGCTGACCTTTTTCCCATTTCGCAAGTTCGGGTTTGCGGGCGATCATTTCCGGCGGGGGTGTCCAGGTTGGCCAGTTCTTGCGGTCGGTGATCAGGGCTTCACCAGACCATTCAAACCCGGCCTTGCCCACGGCGATGCCATAGCGGATGGCCTTGTTGCTGCCGGTGACCAGATGCAGCGTGCGCTGTGCCGTGTTGATGATGATGGTGCCGGGGGCGTCTTCGGAGGGGAAGTACACTTCCTGACGCTGATACGACACCGGCACTTTTTCGACGGGGATGGCCGGGATGGCAAAGGGACCGTCCTGGCGCGCCACGTAGGCCCCGCTGACCAATTTGGGCTGCGGGGCCTCAACAACCCCCGCCTCGATCAATGAGGCGTCGGGGACGCAGGCGGACAGGCCAGAAACGACAGTCAGAGCGATAAGACACTTCAAAAAGGAAAGGCGCATCAGGCAAACCCCTATAAAACCGGACACAAGGTTATCCGGACGATTGGCGACAAACTATCGCAGCAGCCGACAGAGGTCAAAGGGCTGTAGCCGTCACAATCCTGAAAAATCAGGACTTTTGTTGCCGATTTTGCCTCAGGCGGGGATATTTTCAGACAGAAAATGCCATCAGGCGGCGGCGATCGCATCAACTTCGACCAGCAGACCTGCGCCTGCAAGGGCGGCGACGACCAGAAGGGTGGCCGCAGGCGGCGTCCCGGTGCCGACAAAGGCATCCCTGCGGGCGCGATACGTGCTGATGGCATCGGGTGCGGAAGAGGTCAGATAGATGGTCAATTTGACAAGATTTTCGCGGGTCATGCCAGCGTCGGTCAGGGCGGTGTCGATGTTGGAAAAACACTGATCAAGCTGTGCCTCCAGCCCATCGGCGACAGTGCGATCCGGGCGGATGCCGATCTGGCCGGAAAGATGCAGCCATTGCGTTGCATTCGTGGTGAGGACGGCATGGCTGTAGCCATAGACGGGGGCGGCGATGCCGGGCGGGTTCCAGCGGCGGGAGGCGTTCATGATCTGGCCTTTCAGGTGACAGCGTGGCGGGTTTTGTAGTCGGGGTGGTCCCAGAGGCGGTCGGCCATGACCTGTGACATGATCGCGACGGCGCGGTCGATGTCATCAGAGTCGATGAACAGGGGCGTGATGCCAAAGCGCAGGATATCGGGGGCACGGAAATCGCCGATCACGCCACGCGCGATCAGGGCCTGCATGATGGCATAGCCGTCGGGGTGGCGGAAACTGACCTGCGATCCGCGCTGCGCATGGGGGCGGGGGGTGGCGAGGACCAGATCGGGGCAGGCGGATTCGATGCCGGCAATGAAGCGGTCGGACAGGGTGAGTGATGCCGTGCGCAGGTCGTCCAGATCGACATGATCCCAGATGTCCATCGCTGCCTCAAGTGCGGCCATCTGCAGAACGGGCGGGGTGCCGACGCGCATCCGTTCAATCCCCGAACCGGGGCGGTAACCGATATCAAAAGCAAAGGGTGCAGCATGGCCCAGCCAGCCGGAAAGGGCAGGGCGGGCGGCATTGGCGTGGCGGGGGGCGACATAGATGAAGGCGGGGCCGCCGGGGCCGGAGTTGAGGTATTTATAGGTGCAGCCAACCGCGAAATCCGCGCCGCCCGTGGCGACCCGGACGGGGAAGGCACCCGCAGAATGGGCAAGATCCCAGAGGGCGAGCGCGCCCGCCGCGTGGGCAAGCGCGGTCAGGGCGGGCAGGTCGTGGCGGCGGCCGGTGCGGTAATCCACCTCGGTCAGCATGAGGATGGCAACGTGATCGTCGATATGATCCGCCACATCGCCGGGGGCGACGGTTTTCAGGGTGTAGCCTTGCCCCAGCGTGCGGCAGAGCCCTTCGGCCATGTAGAGGTCGGACGGGAAGTTGCCGGTATCGGACAGGATCACCCGCCTGTCGGGACGCATTTCAAGGGCTGAGGCGAGGGCCTGATAGACCTTGACCGACAGTGTATCGCCCAAGGTGACATGCCCCTCCTCGGCCCCGATCAGCCGCCCGATGCGGTCACCAAGGCGGGTCGGCTGTGCCATCCAGCCAGCCTTGTTCCAGCCGGTGATCAGCATTTGACCCCATTCCCGGGTTACGGTTTGTGCCACCCGCGCCGCCGCCGTGCGGGGCAAGGGGCCGAGTGAATTGCCATCGAGGTAGACAAGACCATCGGGCAGATCGAACATGCGTTTGGTGGCGGAAAAATCGGTTTTCATGGATACTCCTGCATCTGGGACAGGGTTGGGCTTTTGAAGCGGCAGGGTCAAGTCTGCGCATAAGCACCGAAATCTGTGCGGGGAATGATAATAGGGCCTTGCCCCCGGCCTAAACCAAGGTTTGAAATAAAGTTGCGGAATGATATGTCGCGCGGGGCGGTCCTTTTCGGGCATCGCGCGGAAAAACGGGGGCGATGCGATGAAGATCGGGGCACTGACAGAGATATTCGAGGGCGAGAACCGGGTGGCGATGACGCCCGACAGTGCCGCGCAGCTGCAGAAACTGGGCCATGCCTGCGTGATCCAGTCGGGTGCGGGGGCGAAGGCGGGCTTTGTGGATGCGGTTTATGCGGCGGCGGGGGTCGAGGTATTGAAAACCGCGCAAGCGGTGATTGAGGCGGCGGATGTGCTGGTCAAGGTGCGGGGGCCGGAAGAGAATGAGGCGAAAGGGCTGCGGGACGGTCAGACGCTGATCAGCTTTTTCTGGCCGGCGCAGAACCCCGAAGTTCTGGAAACGGTCAAGGCACGCGGGGCGACTGTGATCGCGATGGACATGGTGCCGCGGATCAGCCGGGCGCAGAAGATGGATGCGCTGTCGTCGATGGCGAACATCGCAGGCTACCGTGCGGTGATCGAGGCGGGGGCCAATTTCGGCCGGTTCTTTACGGGGCAGGTGACAGCAGCGGGCAAGGTGCCGCCGGCGAAGGTGCTGGTGATCGGGGCAGGCGTGGCGGGTCTGGCGGCAATCGGGACGGCAACGTCGCTGGGCGCGATCACCTATGCGTTCGATGTGCGCCCGGAAGTGGCGGAACAGATTGAATCAATGGGCGCGCAGTTCGTGTTTCTGGAGTTTGAGGCGGCACAGGACGGGGCGGCAACCGGGGGCTATGCGGCCCCGTCGTCGCCCGAGTTCCGGGAGGTGCAACTGGCGAAATTTCGTGAGCTGGCCCCGGAGATCGACATCGTGATCACCACGGCGCTGATCCCCGGGCGGCCAGCGCCGAAGCTGTGGACGGCAGACATGGTGGCACTGATGAAGCCGGGGTCTGTGGTGGTTGACCTTGCGGCGGAACGCGGGGGGAACTGCGATCTGACGGTGCCGGATCAGAAGATCATCAGTGACAATGGTGTGACCATTGTTGGCTACACGGATTATCCAAGCCGGATGGCGGCACAGGCATCCACGCTTTATTCCAACAACATCAGGCATATGCTGACTGATCTTACACCGAAGAAGGATGGTGTGATTGTCCACAATATGGAAGATGACGTGATCCGGGGGGCGACTGTTGCGCATGCGGGGGCGATCACCTATCCGCCGCCGCCGCCCAAGATCGCGGCGATTGCGGTAGCAAAGCCGAAGGAGCGGGCCCGGGAACTGACGGCGCCGGAGAAACGGGCGATGGAAACCGCCGCGTTCAAATCGCAGACACGCAGCCAGATTGGCCTTCTGGTGATCGGCGGGGCGGTGATGGCCCTGATCGGGGCCTATGCGCCGGGCGAATTTATGGCGCATTTCATCGTGTTCGCGCTGTCGTGTTTCATCGGATTTTCGGTGATCTGGAATGTGAGCCATAGCCTGCACACGCCACTGATGGCGGTGACCAATGCCATTTCGGGCATCGTGATCCTTGGCGCGCTTTTGCAAATAGGGTCGGGAAACTGGTTGGTGGTGATCCTTGCGGCGCTGTCGGTTCTGATTGCGTCGATCAATATCGTGGGTGGTTTTCTGGTGACACGCCGGATGCTTGCCATGTTCCAGAAATCGTAAGGGGGACCGGGTATGAGCATCGGTATCGTTTCGGCGGCCTATATTGCGGCGGCTGTTTTGTTCATCTTGTCGCTGGGCGGCCTGTCGGGGCAGGAAAGTGCCAAGCGTGCGGTCTGGTATGGCATCGCGGGGATGGCCCTGGCCGTGGGCGCGACGATCCTTAGCCCGGATGTGGCGAATGTCTGGGTGATCCTGATCATGGTGGCGATCGGATCTGTTGCGGGCTGGTTTGTCGCGATGCGGGTGCAGATGACGGAAATGCCGCAGCTTGTGGCGGCCTTGCATTCGTTCGTGGGTCTGGCGGCGGTCTTCATCGGGTTCAACGCTGATATCGAACTGTCGCGTGTCATGGCGATGGAGCCTGCGGCGCGCGAAGGGCTGATCGGATTTGCGAAAAAGCTGGCCGACAAGGATGCGGTGGAAATCGCGATCCTGCATGTCGAGGTGTTTTTGGGGGTGTTCATCGGGGCGGTGACGTTTACCGGATCGGTGATCGCGTTCGGGAAACTGGCGGGCAAGGTGGACGGCAAGGCGGCAAAACTACCGGGTGGGCATCTGCTGAACGCAGGGGCGGCGATTGCGTCGCTGATCCTGCTGGTGCTGTATTTCAACGGGGCGGGCATCTGGGCGTTGATCGCGATGACGCTGTTCGCGTTCTTTATCGGGTATCACCTGATCATGGGGATCGGTGGGGCGGATATGCCGGTGGTCGTGTCGATGCTGAACAGCTATTCCGGTTGGGCGGCGGCGGCGATTGGCTTTACCCTTGGCAACGACCTGCTGATCGTGACGGGGGCCTTGGTGGGATCAAGCGGTGCGATTCTGAGTTACATCATGTGCAAGGCGATGAACCGGTCGTTCATTTCGGTGATCCTGGGTGGATTTGGCGGCACGACGGGGCCTGCGATGGAAATCACGGGCGAACAGGTGTCGATTGATGCCGAAGGGGTGGCGGCAGCGCTGAACGATGCGGACAGTGTGATCATCATTCCGGGCTACGGGATGGCGGTGGCGCAGGCGCAGCAATCGGTGTCGGAACTGACCCGCAAACTGCGGACGGCGGGCAAGACGGTGCGGTTTGCGATCCATCCGGTGGCGGGGCGGTTGCCGGGGCACATGAACGTGCTGCTGGCCGAGGCGCGGGTGCCTTATGACATCGTGATGGAAATGGACGAGATCAACGAGGATTTCCCATCGACGGATGTGGCCATCGTGATCGGGTCGAATGACATCGTGAACCCGGCGGCACAGGACGATCCCAACAGCCCGATCGCGGGGATGCCCGTTTTGGAGGTCTGGAAGGCGAAACAGGTGTTCGTGTCCAAACGCGGGCAGGGGACGGGGTATTCGGGGATTGAGAACCCGCTGTTTTTCAAGGAAAACACGCGGATGTTCTATGGCGACGCGAAAAAGTCGCTGGATGCGTTGTTGCCGATGATCGAATGAGGTGAGAGGGGCAGGTGGGCATTCTG
>JANMDH010000439.1:0-1899 GCA_031376195.1 Gemmobacter sp.
GCCGGTTGGGACGCGATGCAGGCCGGCAAGGCGGGGGCGGAGACGTTCCTCAAGGAACTGGTGTGGCGCGAGTTTGCCTATCACCTGATGCACCACACGCCGCACATCACAACCCGCAACTGGCGCGCAGAATGGGATGCCTTTCCCTGGCGTGGGGACAGCCCCGATGCGGACCGCTGGCGTCAGGGCATGACGGGAGAGCCGTTCGTGGATGCGGGCATGCGCGAGATGTACGTGACAGGCACGATGCACAACCGCTCGCGGATGATCGTGGCAAGTTACCTGACCAAGCACCTGATGACCGACTGGCGGATCGGGCTGGACTGGTTCGCCGACTGCCTGACCGATTGGGACCCCGCCTCCAATGCGATGGGCTGGCAATGGGCGGCGGGGTCGGGGCCCGATGCCGCCCCCTATTTCCGTATTTTCAACCCGGCGACACAGGTGGAAAAATTCGACCCCCGGGCCGAATACCGCAAACGGTTCATCGCCGAAGCGTCCCGCGCACCGGGGGCCGAGGCGTTGTCCTATTTTGACGCGGTGCCGCGGGCCTGGGCGCTCGACCCCAAGGCGGCCTATCCGGCACCGATGATTGATCTTGCCACCGGGCGCGCGCGCGCCCTTGCGTCATACGCGCAGCGAAACTCTTGAGGTTTCGGGCCGTATCTTTAAGTAAGAAGAAAAACCCGGGGGGTATGGGTACTCAATGACTGTGTTGACGTCGATCAAGGGGCAGAAATCCCTTCCGCGCTATTTCGCGACGGCCTTTGCCGTGGCCAAGACCCTGCGCAAGGGGCGGCTCGATTTCGTTCTGGATGACGGGCGGCGGTTCCGTCTGGAAGGGGCCGAACCGGGATACACTGCCGAAATCGCCATCCACAATAACGACACGTTTGCCCGTCTGGTGCGCGAAGGCGATCTCGGGTTTTCGGATGCCTATCTGGAAGGCTGGTGGTCAAGCCCCGATCTGCAGGCCTTCATGGATCTCATCGCGGATGGAAATGAGGGGGTCTATGACGGCTATCCCGGCTTTGGCCTGATCCGCAGATATGAAAAGCTGCGCTTCTGGCTGCAATCGAACAGCCGCAGGCAGGCGCGAAAGAACATCGAATACCACTATGATCTGGGCAACAGTTTTTACGGCCTGTGGCTGGACGATACGATGACCTATTCATCGGGCCTGTTCAAAACCGGGCAGGAAAGTCTGGAAAAGGCGCAGACCCAGAAATACGCGAGCATGGTCGATCAGATGGGTGCGCAACCCGGGGATCACGTGCTGGAAATCGGCTGCGGCTGGGGCGGCTTTGCCGAATATGCGGCCGGGACCCGCGGCTTGCAGGTGACCGCCCTGACAATCAGTCAGGCGCAGTTTGACTATGCGGTGGACCGCATGGCCAAGGCAGGGCTTTCGGACCGTGTGACGATAAAGCTGCAGGATTACCGCGATGAACGCGGGCTTTATGACGGAATCGCCAGCATCGAAATGTTCGAGGCGGTGGGCGAACGGTATTGGCCCGTCTATTTCGACACCTTGCGCGAACGGCTGAAACCGGGGCGGCATGCGACCTTGCAGATCATCACCGTGGAAGACCGCCGCTGGGAAGTGTACAAGCGCGGCGTTGATTTCATTCAGAAATATATCTTTCCGGGCGGAATGCTACCCTCCCCATTAGCCCTGAAGGCCGAGATTGAGAGGGCGGGTCTGGCGTTGAAAGGGTCAATAGAATTCGGCAAAAGCTACAGCCAGACCCTGCGGCGCTGGCACGCGGATTTCAACGCGCGCTGGGACGATGTGGCGAAACTGGGATTTGATGACAGGTTCCGCAGAATGTGGAATTATTATCTGACCTCTTGCGCGGGCGCGTTCGAGGGCGGAAACTGTGATGTGACGCAGATCAC
>JANMDH010000370.1:0-2126 GCA_031376195.1 Gemmobacter sp.
GGGCACATCGATGTTGGGAAACCGCGTGATCGGCAGCGCGTTAAAGCTTTGCCAACCCAGAACCATCAGCATGAAAAACGCCAGCAAGGGCGCGACGGGGTTGCGAATGGACCAGGCTGAAAAGTTCAACAACTGCTTACATCAATTTGTGCAGGAGGCGTCTGGCACCGGGTTGATCCGGTCACCATCGCGCACAAACGCACCCGCCTTGGTGACAAGGCTGTCACCTTCCGCCAGCCCGCCGATCACTTCCACGTAACCGCCGTCCCGGATCCCGGTTTCAATCTCAATCCGCGTTACGTTGCCATCGCTGACTTTCATCACCGTTGCCCCGTCCGGCCCCGACGACACCGCCGTCACCGGAATCGCCAGCGCGACATGCTCTGCCGCAAGAATCCGTGCCTCCGCGAACATCCCGCTGCGCACCTTGTCGGACTGCGCAATTTCGATCCGCACCGTCCCCAGCCGCGTTGTCTGGTCGATCTTCGGTTCCACCAGCCGGATTTTGCCCGTCAGGGGCAGTTTGCTGCCCACGGCGATGATATCGACCATCTGGCCCGCCGAAAGGCGCATCAGATCACTTTCCGCCACTTCCGCCCGCAACTCCAACGCCCCGTCCCGCACGATCACGAACATCGGCAGCGCCGCCGATGATGCGATACTGCCCACCAGTGCATTGCGCTCCACGATTTCGCCCGAAACCGGTGCCACGACCTCCGTCCGCTTCAGGTTCAGGTCCACATTCGCCAACTGCGCCTCCACCAGCGATAACTGCGCCTTTGCCGCGATCAGCGTCTGTGCCGCCACCGTCACCCGTGCCGTCGCCGAAACCGCATTGGCCCGCGCCGTATCTGCCGCCGCCTGCGACGATGCCCCCTGCGCCTTCAGTTGCGCCGTCCGCTCATTGATCCTGTTCGCCTCGTCCGACGCTGATTTCGCCTCCAGCACCTGCGCCTCGCCTTGCGCAATCGTCGCCCGCGCCGATTCAAGCGATGCCGCATACTGGCTTTTCTGCAGTTCCAGCGTCGACAGCGACAACCGCGCCAGAACCTGCCCCGCCACCACCTTGTCGCCCACTTCCGCCTCAAGGCTTTCAATCGGCTGCCCTTCGATCAGGGGCTGAACCTGCACTTCTTCCACCGCCCCGATCAGACCCGACGCCAGCACGACATCCCGCAGATCGCGCTTTTCAACCGTGGAAACCGTGATCGCGGGCAAGATCGCCACCGCAGGCGTGGCTTTCGCCCCTTCCTCTTGGGCAAATGCCACGCCGGGCAGGACCAGTGCAAAGATCAGCAGGGGCAGAATGGAACGCATCGGATCAGCCTTTCACAGCACTGTCGGCAATTTCAGATAATACGCCGTCAATCGCCCGCAGGATCATTTCGCGCAGCGCACTTTCATCCGCGACGGGCATTTTAACCGACGTCGCCGCCGATTTGATCAGCAGCATGATAAACCCCGCATGCGCGCTGAACCTTTGGGCAACCTCTGCATCGCTTTGCCCCGTCACCCGCGCAAAAACCGCCAGCATGAAGCGCGAGATTTCGGTTTCCATCCGCTGCGTTGCCTGCGCAATTTCCGGCTTGCGAAACGCCGCCGCCGTCATTTCCGCCCACAGCGGGCCGTCATCCCCGCACAAATCCAGATTGATCCGCTCGTGCAGCTTGCCGCGCAACGCCACAAGCTGGTCCGGCGCGCCCATGATTTCCGAAAAGTCCTGCGCCACCTCATTCAGGTCGCGGTTCACGATCGCCTCGACAATCGCCGCCTTTGACGGGAAATAGCGGTAGAAATTTCCCACGCTCATCCCCGCCGCACGCGCCAGATCCTGCATCGACGCGCCGTCAAAGCCCTTCTCGGCAAACATGCCGCGAATGCTTTGTAATATTGCATCACTGCGCTGATCGGGGCTGTTCGCAGGCAGTTGCATGGCTGGCTTTCATGTCTGACGGGGGGCATCGGGAACACACTACACACTGATTCATGCTGCGTCGCCGCGTGAATGAACATTCATTTAGCAGGCTTTGGACCAAAGTCAACTTTGAATTATCGCGCTGATCCGCGCCACCGCCGCACGGACCAATCCAGCCTCACCCCGCGCTTCGACATTCAGGCGCAACAGC
>JANMDH010000371.1:0-11736 GCA_031376195.1 Gemmobacter sp.
CTGAAAACCCGCGCTTATGAACACAAGGACTCGGTCCGCATCGGGCGCAGCCACGGCATCCACGCCGAACCCACGACCATGGGCCTGACCTTTGCCCGCTTCTACGCCGAAATGGCCCGCGGGCGCGCGCGGCTGTTCAACGCCCGCGCCGAGATTGCCACCGGGGCCATCTCCGGCGCCGTCGGCACATTTGCCAATATCGACCCCAGTGTCGAGGAACACGTCTGCAAAATGCTGGGCCTGACCCCAGAACCAATCAGCACCCAGGTGATCCCCCGCGACCGCCACGCCATGTTCTTCGCGACGCTTGGCGTCATCGCGTCAAGCATTGAAAACATCGCCCTTGAGGTCCGCCACATGCAGCGCACCGAGGTGCTGGAGGCAGAGGAGTTTTTCAGCCCCGGCCAGAAGGGCAGCAGCGCCATGCCCCACAAACGCAACCCTGTGCTGTCGGAAAACCTGACAGGCCTTGCCCGCCTTGTCCGCATGGCGGTGATCCCGGCGCTGGAAAACGTGGCGCTCTGGCATGAACGCGACATCAGCCATTCATCCGTCGAACGCGCCATCGGCCCGGATGCGACCATCACCCTCGACTTCGCCCTTCACCGTCTGGCGGGCCTGATCGAAAAGCTGGTGATCTATCCCGAAACCATGCTCGCCAACATGAACAAATTCCGCGGTCTGGTGATGAGCCAGCGCGTCCTGCTGGCCCTGACCCAGGCCGGCGTCAGCCGTGAAGACAGCTACCGTCTGGTACAGCGCAACGCGATGAAGGTCTGGGAACAGGGCGCGGATTTCAAGACCGAACTGCTGGCCGATCCGGAAGTAACCGCCGCCCTCAGCCCGGCCCAGATCGAAGAGAAATTCGATCTCGCCTATCACACCAAACATGTCGATACGATTTTCGCCCGGGTCTTCGGCACATGAACCCGGCTTTGCCTTCACGACACCGTGAACCTGCGACCTTTCCGCGCGCAGAATAAAACAGGGGGCTGGACCGTAGTCATTTCATGCTACCTTTACTTCAGCCTTGAAAAGGATGCCGACCATGCGCCTGACCACCACGCTTCTTCTGTCCGTCCTGCCCTTCACCGCCTTTGCCGCGGGCAGCGACGACACTGCCCCGCCCGTCAAAACTGAAACCACCACAACCTGCGAAGAGGGTTTCGTGTGGAATGAGGAAACCAAAACCTGCGTCGCCCCGGATGACGCGCGCCTCGACGACGACACGCGTTTCAAAGCCGTGCGCGAACTCGCCTATGCCGACCGGCCCGAAGATGCCTTGCGGGTCCTCGCGTCCATGACCGAAGGCAAGACCGACCGCGTTCTGACCTATCTCGGTTTTGCCAACCGCAAGGCCGGGCGGCTTGAAGAAGGCATGGCCTACTACGACATTGCCCTCACCCAGAACCCCGACAATATCCTGGCCCGCAGCTACCTGGGGCAGGCCTTGGTCGGCATGGGGGAAACCGATCTTGCCCGTGCGCAACTCGATGAAATTCGCGCGCGCGGCGGCGAAGGCAGCTGGGCAATGGCCTCGCTGGAAAAGGCCCTCGCAACCGGCCAGACGCTCAACTACTGAAACCGCACCTGAACCCAAGCCCGAACCCAAGGAGGACGACCATGAAGATCACGACAACACTTGCCGCCATTACCCTGCTGCTCGCCCCGACTTTCGCTTTGGCCCAAGGGTGCAGCAAGGACCAGACTGAGGCAAGCCTGACCTGTGCCGTCGGCACAAATTGGGATGCGACGACAAAAAGCTGCGTTGCGACCACCAGCTAATCGGGCATTAACCCCGACCTGCAAAACTGCCCCTAACGAATCGAATCGTTGGGGGCAGAATGACCAAGACATTGGCGCAGATCAGACCGGCGCAAAAGATTTTGCGTCAGGACCCTGCCCCCACCACCCTTTCTGATCGTAGCCCCAAACCCACCAGCTTTCGCGAAAAGGCCGCCATCATTGTGCGCCTGATGCTGGCGGAAGGCGTGCCGTTGCCGCTGGCGGGCCTTCCCGAACACATGCAGGCCGCCTTGGCCGAACAGATCGGGCACATGCGGCTGGTGGACCGGGCCACACTCGACCGCGTTGTTGATGATTTCATGTCGGAACTGTCGGATATCGGTCTCTCCTTTCCCGGCGGGATTGAAGGCGCGCTTACCATGATGGATGGCCACATCAGCACCACCGCCGCCAGCCGGTTGCGCAGGCTGGCCGGGGCTTCGGCCAAGGCGGACCCCTGGGATGGGCTCATGGCCCTGCCGCCTGAACGACTCGTCCCCATCCTGCAGGAAGAAAGCATCGAAATCGCCGCCGTCATGCTGTCGAAACTGCCGGTGCCCAAGGCCGCCGATCTGCTCGGCAGGCTTCCGGGGGATCGGGCACGCCGGGTGGCCTATGCAGTCTCGATGACCGGAAACGTCGATCCCGAAACCGTGCGGCGCATCGGTCTTTCGCTGGCTGCACAGCTGGAAAACATGCCCCCCCGCGCCTTTGATACTGGCCCCGTAGAACGGGTGGGCGCGATCCTGAATGTCTCGCCCACCCTCACGCGCGATTCCGTCCTGCAAGGACTGGACGAAACCGATGCCGTCTTTGCCGAACAGGTGCGGCGCGCGATCTTCACCTTTGTCCACCTGCCCGACCGCGTTCTGGCGCGCGATGTCCCGAAAATCCTGCGCATGGTGCCTCAGGCAATGGTCGTCACGGCACTGGTCGGGGCGCAAGCCAACCCGGATCAGGCGGCAACCGCCGAATTCATCTTGTCGAACATGTCCCAGCGCATGGCGCAATCCCTGCGCGAAGAGATGGAGGCGCGGGGAAAAGTCAAGGAACGCGACGGCGAAGAGGCGATGTCAGCCATCGTCACCTCCATCCGCGCGCTGGAAGCGGCGGGCGAATTAACCCTGTCGGTAGACGAAAAGTAAGGCGGGGTTTCCGCGTCCGCACCCCGCTGGCCTTGAAAAGGGGCCTTTGTGGCGCGCACGAATGTCCGACATTGAAAACCGGGGCGGTAACCAAAAATCAGCCGCTTTTTTTCAGGCCGGGCTTTGACCCGGCACCACGGCCTGACGGGCCAAAGCCCCCTTCCTTTGCCACAGGGCCATTGCATCACAACCCACCTGATCGCCCTGATGGCAGCACATGCCCATATCCGACCTCAAAGGTGCCAGAATAACTGATCTGTTCTTGTCAGAATGACGCGCGTTGACTGCCGTATCTCAAACCTGATTGACACCGGTCCCGCCCTCACATTCTCATTCAGCGAAAATCGGTAAATTATAACCAAACGCTTTCAATATATTATGACGATTTCACGCTTGCACTACACCCCGCCACCCACTCGACATGATGGCAGTGTGCCGGAATGGCCGCCAGCAGAACGCCCCAATTCCGCCGACCCACCGTCGGAACTGACCAAGCCCCCGGCCTTGCATCCTGCTTACTCTGGCCCTACGCAGGCACTCCGCCGCCCGGACTGGACCCACCCCATGACCGCTGCCCTTTCCCCGCCTCTCGCCGCCCAAACTGCCACCCGATCCGGCATCCTTTACATGCTGATGGCGATCCTTCTGTTTACCACCATGGACGCGCTCGCCAAATATCTGATTGCGTTCTATCCCACCTGGCAGATCATCTGGGTTCGCTTCATCGGCCAGACCCTGCTTGTTGCCATCTTCCTCAACCGCCGCTTGCCCGCCTTGTTGCGCACCCGCCACCCCCGTCTGCAGGCCCTCCGCTCTTTCTGCCAGTTTGGCGCGACGGGGCTGTTCTTCTTGGCACTCGGCTACATCGGCCTTGCCGAAGCCCATGCCCTGACCGACATCAACCCCATCCTCATCACCCTCGGTGCTGCCCTGTTTCTGGGTGAACGCCTTGGTCCGCGCCGCATTTTCGGGGTTCTCCTTGCCCTCACCGGGGCCATGATCGTCATCCGTCCCGGCCTTGGCGTTTTCTCCCCCGCCGCCCTTTTGCCCATTGCCTGTGCCGTCTGTTACGCCGCCTATGCCCTGACCACCCGCTACATGGGCCCGCAGGAAAACATCTGGACCTCGATTTTCTACGCCAGCCTGCTGGGCACTGTCGTCACCTCCCTGATGATGCCCTTTGTCGCCGTGCCCATCAGCCTTTCCCACCTGCCCCTGTTTGCGGGCATTGCCCTTCTTGGCACCGGCGCGCAAATCTGCCTTGTCCGCGCCTACACCCTGGCCGAAGCCTCGGTCATCGCCCCCTTCGGCTATGCGGGCATCCTGTTCGCCACCGTCTGGGGTATCATCATCTTTGGCGAATACCCTGACCGCTGGACCGTGATCGGTGCGCTTGTGATCGTGGGGGCCGGTCTTTATGTCTGGCACCGCGAAACAAGGGCCGCCCGCACCGCATGACCAGACAAAACCGCTTTCGCCTTGGCCACTGGCTGCAGGATCGCCTGATCCGCGCGCTGATCTGGGCCTTGCTGCGCCTGCCGTATCGCTGGCGCGTTCCGGTCTGCGGCTGGGTCATGGCCCACCTGATCGCCCCCCTCGCCGGTTACCGCCGCCGCATCGTGCGCAATCTTACGATGATCCTGCCCGATCTGCCGCAGGCCGAGGTGACGCGCCTGTCCATCGCCGTCCCCGACAACCTGGGCCGCACCATCATCGAAATGTATTCAGGTGCCGACTTCATCGCGCAGGCCCTGCGCCATCCCCTCACCGGCCCCGGTGTCGCCGCCCTGCAGGCGGCAAAACGTGACCATCGCCCCGTTATTCTGGTCACCGGACATTTCGGCAACTACGATGCCTGCCGCGCCGCCCTGATTGCGCAGGGCTATCTCGTTGGCGGCCTTTATCGTCCGATGAAGAACCGGTCTTTCAATGACCACTACGTCGCCGCCATCGAACGCATCGGGCGGCCCCTGTTTGCACGCGGGCGCGAAGGTCTGGCCGATATGATCCGCCACCTGCGCGCCGGCGGCATGCTCGGCATCGTCATTGACCAGCACATGAACGCCGGCGCCAATCTGCAGTTTTTCGGTCACCCCGCAAAAACCGCCCTGTCGGCGGCTGAACTCGGGTTGAAATTCGATGCGGCCGTGATCCCGGTCTATGCCATCCGGCGCGCAGATGGCATCAGTTTCGATCTGCTGATCGAGGCACCGATCACCCCCGACACGCCCGAACGCATGACCCAGGCGCTGAACGACAGCCTTGAATCACAGGTCCGACGCCACATGGATCAATGGTTCTGGATTCACAATCGCTGGAAGTGACCGCTGCCGGAAAGAACCGGCGTCATTTCATTCAATGCGTGCCGCTGCCAGAATTTCCGACGGGCCCGCCTTTTGCACGATCACGACCAACGGGCCTGACCCCGACACATTCGCCGTCATCACCAATGGCTCTGCCCCCGACCATTCTGCCACAGTCTGCCAGTCCGTCACAATGTTGTGGTAGGCAACGGACAGTCCCGCATTTTCGCCGTGTTTGATGCTCACCGTTTCGCTCGGGGTATAGCGGACGAGTTCCACCTTCACAGGTGCCGCGAACGGCGCATCCGCAACAGCCCGGATCGCAATGCTGTTTCCGTTCCTTGTCACCGCCAGATCGACCACGGCCAATGCCCCAATTCTGGCCGCGATCAGCTTGTCCACTTTCTGATGATCATTGCCCTCAACCATACTGGTGCCAGCCACGATCATCTGCGGCGTATAGACCATCCGCTTGCCAGCCGCGCGGGCATAGGCGTGCTGCCGCTCAGTGAACTTGGGCTGGGCGAACTTGTCTGCCCAGCCGATGTAATCCCAGTAATCCACATGCAGCGCCAACGGCATAAGATCGCTGTTCGTTGCCAGCTCTGCCAGATATTTGTCGGCAGGCGGACACGATGAACACCCTTGCGACGTATACAGTTCCACCACGATCACAGGCTCTGACGTGCTTTGTGCCTGCGCAGAAGCCGATGTGAATGCGGCAAGGCACAGACCCAGGGCCCGGCCCGCAAATTGGTATGACATGTTTTCCCCGCGTGACGTTCCCCAGCACCGTCATACGACCCCCTGCCCCTTCGCGCCAATCAATGAATTGCGAGCCGACCGTGATGTTGCCCGGAAACAAGACTGGACGGAGCCTCTCGGACGGTATACTTTTGTATACAATTTCGCAAAGCCTTGCAGCCTGCCCGCTACGTAGGGCAAAACAAGGTAAAGCCGCAGCATGCCCTTGCCACGTGAAGGAGGCCAGAATGACCGTCACCGTCGGACATGACACCAGCAAAACCCGCACCACATTGACCGCAGGCGGGGCAACTGTTGCCTACTATTCCATCCCCGCCGCACAGGCGGCCGGACTGGGCGATTTCAGCCGCCTGCCTGCCAGCCTCAAGGTCGTGCTGGAAAACATGCTGCGCTATGAAGACGGCAAGACGGTCACTGTCGACGACATCCGCGCCTTTGCCGAATGGGGGGCCAAGGGCGGCCAGAACCCGCGCGAAATCGCCTACCGCCCCGCCCGCGTCCTGATGCAGGATTTCACCGGGGTGCCCGCCGTGGTCGATCTCGCTGCCATGCGCGACGGCATTCTGGGACTGGGTGGCGATGCCCAGCAGATCAACCCGCTCGCCCCCGTTGATCTGGTCATCGACCATTCTGTCATGATCGACGAGTTTGGCACGCCCCGCGCGTTCCAGATGAACGTCGACCGAGAATATGAACGCAACATGGAACGCTATGTGTTCCTGAAATGGGGCCAGAAGGCCTTTAACAACTTCCGCGTCGTGCCACCCGGCACCGGCATCTGCCATCAGGTGAACCTTGAATATCTGGCGCAAACCGTCTGGTCCGACACCGATCAGAACGGTGACATGGTCGCCTATCCCGATACGCTTGTCGGCACCGACAGCCACACCACCATGGTCAACGGCCTCGCCGTCCTCGGCTGGGGCGTCGGCGGGATCGAGGCCGAGGCCGCGATGCTGGGTCAGCCCGTTTCCATGCTGATCCCCGAAGTCGTCGGCTTTAGGCTGACTGGCCAGATGGTCGAAGGCACCACCGCCACCGACCTTGTCCTGAAGGTTGTCCAGATGCTGCGCAAGCATGGCGTCGTCAGCAAATTCGTTGAATTCTATGGCGAAGGTCTGGATCACCTGCCCCTCGCCGACCGTGCGACGATTGCCAACATGGCCCCTGAATATGGTGCCACCTGCGGCTTTTTCCCGATTGATATCGAAACCCTGCGCTATCTGCGCGGTACCGGCCGGGACGAATCGCGCGTGGCGCTGGTCGAGGCCTATGCAAAGGCCAACGGCATGTGGCGTGGCCCGGATTACAATCCGATCTACACATCGACCCTGCATCTCGACATGGGCACCGTCGTGCCTGCCATTTCCGGCCCGAAACGCCCGCAGGATTTCCTGCCCCTCAGCACCGCCGCCACCGCCTTTGGCGATTACATCCGCACCACGCGCAAACTGCCGACCGTGACCGAAGACCAGAAAACCGAATGGAAAGACGAAGGCG
The DNA here is from genome assembly GCA_031376195.1 of Gemmobacter sp. GTDB lineage: Bacteria > Pseudomonadota > Alphaproteobacteria > Rhodobacterales > Rhodobacteraceae > JANPIX01. The sequence goes on from JANMDH010000371.1 coordinate 7,499, forward strand.
GTGCCTTGGCCCCTGCCGTCCTGCCGGGCAGCTTCCACGGCTTTTCATCTGCCACCGTCGCCGGTGAAGATTACACCCTGCGCGACGGATCCATCGTTATCGCCTCCATCACCTCCTGCACCAACACCTCCAACCCTTACGTCATGATCGGTGCCGGTCTGGTGGCCCGCAAGGCCCGCGCCCTGGGCCTGACCCGCAAGCCATGGGTCAAAACCTCGCTCGCCCCCGGCAGCCAGGTCGTTTCCGAATATCTGAACGCCGCCGGCCTGCAGGAAGACCTTGACGCCATCGGTTTCAACCTTGTCGGTTATGGCTGCACCACCTGCATCGGCAACTCCGGCCCCCTTCAGCCCGAGATTTCAGCCGCGATTGCCGAAGGCGATCTGGTCGCCGTGTCCGTCCTGTCGGGCAACCGCAACTTCGAAGGCCGCATCAGCCCCGATGTGCGCGCCAATTATCTGGCCAGCCCGCCCTTGGTTGTCGCCTATGCCCTTGTCGGCGACATGAACATCGACATCACCAAGACTGCTCTTGGCATCGGGTCCAACGGACAACCCGTCTATCTGCGCGACATCTGGCCCACCAATGCCGAAATTGCCGAACTGGTCGAGGCGACCGTGACCCGCGCCGCCTTCCTGTCGAAATATGCTGATGTGTTCAAAGGCGATGAAAAATGGCAGGCGGTCGAAGTCACCGACCGCGAAACCTATGACTGGCCCGCCGCATCCACCTATATACAGAATCCGCCCTATTTCAGGGGAATGGCCAAAACGCCCGGCACCATCAGCAACATCGAAAACGCCCGCGTTCTGGCCGTTCTGGGCGACATGATCACCACCGATCACATCAGCCCCGCCGGGTCGTTCAAGGCCACCACCCCGGCGGGCAGTTATCTTGCCACCCGTCAGGTGCCGGTCAGTGAATTCAACTCCTACGGTTCGCGCCGCGGCAACCACGAGGTGATGATGCGCGGCACCTTTGCCAACATCCGCATCAAGAATGAAATGCTCGACGGCGTTGAGGGCGGCTATACACTCGGCCCCGATGGCGCGCAAACCTCGATCTACGATGCCTCGATGGCCTATCAGGCGGCAGGCGTGCCTTTGGTCATCTTCGGCGGCATCGAATATGGCGCAGGGTCCAGCCGTGACTGGGCCGCCAAAGGCACGGCCCTGCTGGGCGTCAAGGCCGTGATCGCAGAATCGTTTGAGCGTATCCACCGATCCAACCTTGTCGGCATGGGCGTCATCCCGTTCGAATTCACCAGCGGCGACACCCGAAAATCGCTTGGCCTGAAAGGTCATGAAACCGTTTCAATCAGCGGCTTGTCAGGCGATCTTAAACCATTGTCGCAAGTGCCCTGCACGATCACTTATCCTGACGGCACCGTCAAAACCATCCAGATCAAATGCCGTATCGATACCGAGATCGAGATTGAATACGTCGAACACGGCGGTGTGCTGCACTACGTACTGCGCGATCTGGCCGGGGCTGCCGCATAAGACAATCGCGTTTCTCACGTCCCGCCGCCCCGGCCTCGCGCCGGGGCTTCACGGATGCATGGGCACGCCTTTCGCCCCAGCTTTGATGATCTTGGCTCAGGGACCGGACAGACGAAAATCACAGCACCCGCCACCCCACGCCTGTTGCGCAATCAATCGCACCGCACTGTCGTTTAATCAGAAACGAACTGTTTCCATTTCAAAACGCGCAGGTCCTCCCGGCGCTGATCCAATTTTAACTTCCGGCGCGCAGGGTGAACAAACCAGAAACTTGTAGTCAAAGGTTGACCCCATGCGCACCCCTGCCGTTCCCGCCTCAAGCCTCTATTTTTCCTCTGACCGCCGCAAAGCCACCCACGTCTCGCTGCTCAGCGTGCTGCCTTGGGGGGAACTGTTCGTCGCAGGCATCCTGCTGACCATCGTCGCCTTTCTTTAGGCACCATGCCGGGCCGTGGCAGGGGCGTCCAATGCCCCTTGCCCCTCAGTCCCCGGCCAGCGCCTTTTCCAGTTCCGGCACGAAAGCCTGCTCATAAAAACTGCCCACCAGCGGTCCCTGAAACCGGAACAGAACCGTGCCATCCCCGCCGATGATGAACGTCTCCGGCGGGGCCGTCACACCCCAGTCAATCGCCGTCCGCGCGCGGGGGTCAAACCCGATGCCAAGAAAGGGATTTCCCTCCTCGGCCAGATAGGCGCGCGCGGCGTCGGCATTGTCGCTGAAATTCACGCCCACAACCCGGATACCTTCTGCCGCCATCCGCGTCAGCACCGGGTGTTCCGCACGGCAAGGCGGGCACCAGCTTGCCCAGAAATTCACCAGCGTCACCTGCCCCGTGCGCAGATCGGCATCCGTCAGCCCCGGGTATCCCGGCAGCCCCTCGGCCGGCACGGCGGGTGCCATCTGCCCGATGCGGGTCGATGGCAGTCCATCCGGATTATCCCGCCCCATCCCCACCCAGAACATCAGGGCCAGCCCGACAAACAGCAGCGGCGGCACGATCATCAGCAGTCTAGACATCCGCCCGCCCCTCGGCCTGCGCTAGCGCCCGTTTCTTCCGCCGCGACTGCCACAGGCTGAACAGAACCAGCGCCGCGATCAAGCTAATGGTGGCCGCATAGGACCCCAGAACCACACCGGCATATTTCCCCAGTTCAGGCATCACGCCATCCTTTCGCGCGCCTGCAGCGCAGACAGCCGCCGCGCCCTGATCTCTGTCCGCGTCCGCAGCAGGACAAGCGCCAGGAACAGCAGGATGAACCCCGCGATGCAGATCACCAGCGGTACCCAGAACACATCCGAAATGTTCTCTTCCTTGTCCAGACTCAGCGTCGCACCCTGATGCAGGCCCTGATTCCAGAAATTCACGGCATACCGCGACAGCACCGCAAACACCGACCCCACGATGCACAGGATGCTGGTCAGATCGGCGGCGGTATCGGGGTCTTCAATCGCCTGCCACAGGGCCATATAGCCAAGGTAGAACAGAAACAGAATCAGGAACGACGTCAGCCGCGGATCCCACGCCCACCACGTGCCCCACATCGGCTGGCCCCACAGCGCCCCGGTGATCAGCGCGATCAGGGTGAAGATCACCCCCACCGGGGCCGCCGCCTTGGCGGCAAGCGCGCTGACATGATGGCGGCGGATCAGCCAGATCAGCGATGCCACCAGCATCATGCCCCAGGCATTGATCGCCATCATCGCCGCGGGCACATGCAGATAGATGATCCTGACCGTCGATCCCTGCCGGTAATCATCCGGTGTCAGGAAAAACCCCCAGATCAGGCCCACACTCAGGAAAACAACGGCCAACCCGCCCGCCCATGGCAAAACCCGGCCCGACAGGCCCATGAATCGTCTTGGATTGGCGAATTCCCAAACTGACATGCAGGTTTGCTAAGTCCTTCTGCGTGGCAGGGCAAGGGTGGCGCGGGGCATGTTCACCGAAGGTTGACCCGCAAAGCGGCGGCTGCGGCAAAGGGCAGCAGGGCCGCCGCCCCCAGACTGATCCCGGCAAGCAACAAAAGCGGCGTCTCCATCGCCTGCCCCGCCGCCCCCCTGCGTGCCACCTCGGCCCCGAAGATCAGGCTGGGCACATACAGCGGCAGCACCAGCAGGCTCAGCAGCAGCCCCCCCCGCTTCAGCCCCACCGTCAGCGCCGCCCCGAAGGCCCCGATCACCGACAAGGCGGGTGTGCCCAACGCCAAGGAAAGGACCAGCCAACCATATCCCGGGGCGGGCAAGTTCAACAGCAGCCCCAGAACCGGCGCGACAACGGTCAGGGGCAGACCCGTCACCGCCCAATGCGCCAGGGCCTTGACTGCCACCACGCCCTCCAGCGGCAAGGGCGCCGTGGCCAGCAGATCAAGCGATCCATCCTCGAAATCGAGCGCGTACAACCGATCAAGCGACAAAAGGCAGGCCAGCGCCGCCCCGACCCACAGGATGCCGGGGGCAATCCGCGCCAGCGTGCCACCCTCCGGTCCGACGCCCAAGGGGACCAGAACTGCCACCAGCAGGAAAAACGCAAGGCTCAGTCCAAAGCCCCCCCCCGCCCGGAAGGCCAGACGCAGATCGCGGATCAGCAGCGCGATCATCTGAAACCCGCAGAGGCGCGCGCGCGGAACGGCGTCAGGTCCAATTCGGTCGCCTCCCGCAGGCCAAGGTCGATATGCGTGGCAATCAGCGCCGACCCGCCTGCCCCCAGATGCCCCCGCAGCATGTCGCCGAACAGG
>JANMDH010000395.1:0-4628 GCA_031376195.1 Gemmobacter sp.
CCTGCACCGATGTCTTCTCCGTGCTCGCGCACGCCTGTCGCGTCGTCGGCGCATCGGCCACCGGGCCCAAGCGAGCGGTGGTGCTGGTCCTGGTGCAGCCGGAGCGACTCGAAGGCGTGTCTGCGAGGGTGCTGGCACCGCGCTGGCGCGCTGACCCGGCAGTGCCACGCCGACGTTGCCCGCGCCGGATGCTTTTTGTTCGCCAGTCTCAGGTTTCTTGAAGCGTGAAAACATCTGTCAGTTCCCCTAACGGCTTTGGTGTTATCGGCCCGTATCAACCGCCTTGTTCAGATCATACAGTGACTTGGCGAGTTTCGCGATTTCCTTGCGCAACGGATTTTTGGCGGCAGAGTCGGCAAGCGGCAAGCCGTGGTCGTTCGCCTGAGTTACCTGGATCGACCCGTCGGGCAATTGCACTTCGATATCGATGTCCAGACTTTCGGACATCCGTTTGACGCGGGATTTTGCGGTAAGGTCGGTGAATTTCGGGGCGCGGTTCAGGACGAACCGAAGTTTTTCATGCGGCAGACCTTCGGCCTTTAACGCGCGGATCAGACGGAGAATGTTTTGCGCAGAGCGCAGGTCAAGTTCCATCAGGCCGAAATAGACATGGGAGCGGGTCAGCACTGTTTCCGTCCACGAAACAACAGTGGAGGGCATGTCGATGATAACGAAATCGAAATTCGCGGTGGCGAGGTCAAGCAAGCGGCCAATGTCTTCGCCGGTCACAATGTCGAGAGGGAGCATGTCGGACGGCGCGGTAAACACCTGCAGCTTGTCATTGAAGGACTGCAGGGTCAGCATGAACGATTCTGAATCCGCCGTCGTGGTATCGGACAGGAGTTCGAAGATCGACTCGCGCCGGGGCAGGTCGAGGTAGGTGGAGATCGCGCCATACTGGAAATCAAGGTCGATCAGGCAGACCTTCGGTGCGTCCGTCTTGCTGATCGTGGCCAGTTCCCAGGCGAGATTGACTGCAAAGGTCGACGCACCGACGCCGCCGGACATGCCATGGACGGGCAGGATGACCCCGTTGCGGTCGGTTCCCGATTTGAAACCGGGGGTTCCGCGGGCTGGCATCGCCCCATCGTTGAGGCCCCCGCCCAGTGCGGCAATGGCGGATTGGCCGGGTTTGCGCATGCGTTCGATTGAATCGTGCAACGCCCCTTCCGGCAGCGGGTAGGGCACGAAATCATCCGCCCCAAGGCGGAGCAACTGATGCAGGGCGACCGGGCTTACCTGATCGGCGATCAGCATCACCTTGATATATTTGGCTTTTGCGGCGCGAATAATCTCGGTCACTTTGGACAGATCGGCCTCGTCTTCGCCATCGACGGCGATCACGACGAACTGCAGGGTGCGCGCGTCGGGCTGATCAAAGAAGGCGATGGCATCGTCGAAGGACAGATCGCCCCAGCTTTCGCCCAGTTCAATTTCCATGTCTTCAATCAAGAGATCAAAGTTCTGCACATCCCGCGAAATCGTGCAGGCCAAGATCGGGGTCGGATCAGGCTGCAGGGTGGCTACACTGGTCATCACTTCCGTCCTTCGCTGGTTCGACACAGATCACAAGGACCCTGTTGCCCCCAAAAGGCAAGAAGGACCTTCGCAAACGTGCCAAGGCCAGCACGGATATGGCTGACCCCTTCGATTGTTCTTAAAGTCACTGCTAATGTTGGCGAGATTGGGGCTAAAAGATCGTTATTCTTTGATTTTGTCCGATTTCGAAACGAAAGAGCGCGCCCGGGGGGCGCGCTCGTCTTTGTTGGGGCCGTTGCTGCACGCGTGGTGCGTCATTCGGTGGTGGTTGTCTGGACTTCAACGATCTGGTTGGCAGGATGCGGCCGTTTCGCAAGATCGATGTAGTTGCGCATGATCACGGCGGCATATTTGCCGTTCAGCAGGGCAGGGTGGTTTTTCACAAAACCGGACACTTCGGTGACCGTCCGGCGGTTACGCTGTTCCGGGCCGGGCGTTGCGATGACCGGCTGTGTCTTGCCAAAGGAAACCAGCGCCTCCAGCCGGGACCTGCTGATCCCCTTTGACCCGAGATAGGCCACCACAGCCTCGGCCCGGCGTTGGCCGAGCGCCTTGTTGTAGGCGTTCGATCCGACCAGATCGGTGTGGCCATAAACGCGGAAGCGCACTTCGGGGAACTGGCGGATGAAATTCGCCTGTTCATCGAGTGCCGCCATCGCCGCCCCTTCCAGCACCGCGCTGTTGAAGGCGAAAGTGACGGTTGAGGGCACTTCACTGGCAAAGCGTTCGCCCAAGGCCTGTGTATAGGACAACTCGCCGGTCTGAAGCAGCATGTTGTTCATCGTTGCATTGCCGAATTGGCCGTTATCAATTTGGCTGCCGACTTCGGCGTTGTACTGGGCGGGATCGCAGCCTGCCAGGGCCAAGGTCGCGGCCCCGATCAGGAAAAGCTTTCTGGTGTTCTGCATCTGCTTACTCCATCACATAGCCGTAGGAGCCGCTGAAGTCCTGGCGGGCCACTTCACCCGCAGGGCTGTTGCTGCCCGAAATCTTGCCGAACAAGAACAGTTCGCGTTCTGTCGGAATGCGGACCCGGTCCGTTGGCAGGGCGAGTGCCTCGCCGTTGGTCGGGCTTACCAGATGCGGTGTCACAATGATCACCAATTCACTTTGCGAGCGTTGATAATCCGAGCTGCGGAACAAGGCACCCAGCACTGGAACATCGCCCAGCCACGGCACTTGCCCTTTCAGATCGCGGAAGTCGTCCTGCAGAAGGCCTGCAATCGCAAAGCTTTCGCCGTCACGCATTTCCACCGTCGTCGATGTTTCGCGCCGTTTGAAGGCGTTCAGCGTGAACCCGTTTGCTTCGACTGTCACAGTGTTGTCGATGGACGAAACTGCGGCGTTGATCGTCAGGTTGATGACATCTTCGTCAACCACCACGGGGGTGAAGTTCAGTTCCACCCCGAATGGTTTGTATTCGATCGAAATCCCGCTGCTGCCGTCGGAAACGGGGATCGGATATTCGCCGCCGGCCAGAAACTTTGCTTCCTGTCCGGAGAGGGCGGTCAGGTTCGGTTCTGCAAGGGTGCGGACCATACCTTGGGTTTCAAGCGCTTCGAGAAAGACCTGAAAGGCCAGTGACCCGGTGGTGAAGCCAAAACCAAACGTGCCTTGTGACCGGTTTCCGGAGGTGACGTTTGTTCCGTTATCGCCGTCAAACAGATTGATCAGGTTGTCGCCTTCGGTCAGAAAACCTGTGCCGCTGGTGAAACCACCATTGTTGCCGCCCCCTGTAATCCCCACGGAAGAGGACAGGTTTTTCGCAACAGACCGCTGCATTTCGGCGAAACGGACTTTCAGCATGACTTGCTGCACGCCGCCCACGCTCATCAGGTTAGAAACACGTTCCGGCGCGTAGCGTTGCGCAAGATCCAGTGCCCGATCAAGTTTGGCCGTGGAGGAAACTGTGCCCGACAGCACGATACCGTCGTTTGCGGTGCGCACTTCGATCGCCTCGCCCGGCAGAATCTGGCGCAGCCGTTCCTTGAATTCGGCCACGTCGGGGGCAACCTGCACTTCAACGTTGGCGATCAGTTGGCCATCGGCCCCCAGAATCGTCATCGTCGTCCGGCCCGGTGCTTTGCCCAAGACATAGATCGTCTTGTCCGTCAGCGTCGAGATGTCCGCGATACCCGGGTTTGCAATCGACAATTCCGCAAACGGGGTGTCGCTTTCAACCACGACGGCGCGGTTCATTGGCACATTCAGCGCGCTGGTGGGCGCACCTTCCATGATTTTAAGTGTCTGTGCAGACACCGTCGTCATTGCCGTGGTTGAAAGGGCAAGCCCCAGCAACCCGGCCGTCAAATATGTTCGCATGCTCACGTGTGACCTGCCTTTCCGATCACGCCCCATCCCGGATCTCTTTCGTCCGTTCTTGCAGTGAAGATGCCGGAGTTGTTCTTTTATTGCAAGAATCAAAAGGTTGGAAGGCAATGCTCGTGTGGATAACCTGCAACAGGGGGGTGTTTCAGACCATGGTGATCACAACCGGTAGCAAATGAAAAATGGCGCAGCCCCAGATACGGTGGCCGCGCCATTTATGAAATCAGGGATGGTTACTGGCAGGGAACGGGAATCTCAACGTATTCGGTTCCCTTGCGGGTCCGCACGGTGCACACCTCGTCCGCCTGAACGGGTGCGGGGCGCTGCGCCTCTTTGATGCCGAGCAGCGTGTTCTGGTCAACCTCGACGCCGGTTGCTGCCACATCATCGCCACTGCCGACCAGCGACAAGGCCAGCCTGCCGGTTGCCTGCGCCTGGGCGAGGCGCGCCACCTGGCCCGGGGTTGCCTCAACCGTGACGGTGCGTGCGACGAGCGCCGCACCCGACCGATCGTCGTTTGACATCTGATCGACGGCAATGATCTTGATAGCAGTCTCGATCAGCTGGGTGATGTCGCCGCCTTCGGATCCTGCCGACGTTCCGGTCCAGTAAATATCGACCGAATCGTTGGGTTGCACGAACCCCGACACGCCTGATGCCACGTCCACCTTGATCGCGAAGGCGCGCATGCCTTTGGTCAGCCGCGACGTCAGGCCCGCATCTTCGCCCGGTTCCGTCACCTTTACGGCCAGAACAGGTTC
>JANMDH010000405.1:0-6697 GCA_031376195.1 Gemmobacter sp.
CATGCGGGGCTGATTGAAATGCCGCGTCCACCGCAGCCCGGTTCGCTTCGATCCAGCCCCAGTCATAACAGACGTTGTTTTCAATCTCGTCGTGCACCCGGTTCGACGGATCGGCAATCGCCGTGTCCATGTTCACGATGGCGGTCAGTTCCGTAATGTCCGCCTCGATCGCTTCCGCCGCGTCTTTCGCCTGATCCAGCGTTTCGGCCACAACCACTGCGTAAGCATCACCCACATGCCGCACCTTGCCATGTGCCAGAACCGGACGCTTCGGTTCCTTCATAACCTCGCCGCCGCGCGACTGGATCAGCCAGCCCGCAGGGTTCCCCCCCATCGCCGCGAAATCCGCGCCTGTCATCACTGCCAGAACACCCGGCATTCCTTCGGCCACTTTCGTGTCGATCTTGTTGATCCGTCCATGCGCCACTTCGGACCGCACGAAACAGGCGTAGGCCTGTGCCCGCAGATTGATATCCGCCGTATAGCGCCCCTTGCCGGTCAGAAACCGGATATCCTCGCGCCGCACCGTGCTTGCGCCAATGCCACCGTCTTTAGGCATGTCATCCTCCGATGTTTCGACACGTGAATGACGTGCCGTAAAAATTTGAATTCACTTTTATTCAGCGGCCATCGCCGCCACATGCTGCCCGGATGCCGCCAGCACCGATTTCACGATGTTATGGTATCCCGTGCAGCGGCAGATATTGCCCTCCAGATGGTGCCGGATGTCGGCCTCCGTCGGCCTCGCATTCACCGCCAGCAGCGCGGCCGTTGCCATCACCATCCCCGGCGTGCAGAAACCGCATTGCAGCCCATGATGATCTTGAAACGCCTGCTGAATCACACCAAGACTTCCATCCGCCTCTGCCATTCCTTCAATCGTGCGAACGTCCGCTCCCGCCGCATCTTCCGCAAACACAGTGCACGATTTCACCTGCATCCCGTTCAGATGCACCGTGCAGGAACCGCACTGGCTCGTATCACATCCGATATGCGTGCCCGTCAGCCCCAGCCCTTCGCGCAGAAAAGCCGACAACAGGGTCCGCCCTTCGGTCTCCGACGACACGGACTTGCCGTTCACCGTCATCGTGGTTTTCGTCATTCATTCCTCCCTTGGTATCACCTGGGTCAGACGTCAAATCAGCTGATCAGCCGCTTGAACCACCCTTTTTTTGTTGGTTCCACATCCTCGCCACCGGCCGCCACCGGCTCATCCTCGTCGGGTCCTTCGACCGCGTCCTGAAAGCGCGTAAAGAAGTCATCCGCCATCTTGCGCGCAAACCCGTCGATGATCCGGCTGCCCAGCTGCGCAATCTTGCCGCCTACATTCGCCTCGACCGCGTAGGCAAGCCTGGTACCCGCCTCCGATGGGGTCAGCGTGACCTTCGCCCCGCCTTTGGCATAACCCGCCACGCCGCCCTTGCCTTCGCCCGATATGGTCAACGACGTTGGCGCCACGATGTCAGACAGATGCACGATTCCGGCAAAGCGCGCCTTCACCGGGCCCACTTTTTGCACCACAACCGCCTCGTACCCCTCTGCAATGCTGCCGGCCATGCTTTCGCACCCCGGAATGCAGGCTTGCAGCACCTGCGGGTCCAGTATCGCCGCCCAGACCGTCGCCGGGTCCGCCTTGATGTCGCGCTCGTCAGTCAGTTGCATGGGTCACTCCCGCACTCGACTATGACGCAAAGCGCGGCTTTCGCTATGTGACCTTGGTCGTAGGCGCAGCCAGCGGGATCTGCACCGAAAATACGGTCCCTTGCCCCAGCACCGACCGCAGCATCAAAGGGTGATCCAGCACCGCACAGGCCCGCTCCACAATCGCAAGCCCCAGACCCATCCCTTCGGATGCCGATGCGGGCGCGTCGAGCCGATGGAATTCCTTGAAGATGTTTTCCTGCTCTGCCACCGGGATACCCAATCCCGTGTCCCGGACTTCAATCCGTACGGCCCCCGCCACGCGCCGCGCCCCCACCAGAACACGCCCCGAAGGCGTGTACCGGATCGCATTTCCGATCAGGTTCTGCAAAATCCGCCGCAGATAGGCGGGGTCCGTCATCACCATCGCCCCGCACGGCACGACGGCGAACCGCAACCCCTTGGCCGCCGCAATCGCCCCGAACTGATCGCGCAAAGGCCCCAGAACCCGGTCCAGGACAACCGGCCCCACCGATGTCGCCACCTGCCCGATCTCCAGTTTGGAGATGTCGAGCAGCGCCCCCAGCAGATCATCCACCGATTCCAGCGCCTCCTGCGCCTTTTGCAGCGCAGACCGCGCCACAGGGTCGCCGTTGTCTTCCGCCACCGACGCGATGAACAGTTTCGCCGCCGACAAAGGTTGCAGCAGATCATGGCTTGCCGCCGCCACAAACCGTGACCGGCTTGCGTTCGCGCGCTCCGCATCTGCCAGCGCATCCTCCAGTTCGTTCGTCCGCGCCGCGACCCGCGCCTCCAGCGTTTCGTTCGACGCACTCAGCGCCGCCTGCGCCCCGCGTTCCGCCGTAATGTCGGTAAAGCTCAGAACGAACCCCCCATCCGGCATTTCCTGCGCAAACGCTGACAGGATCATTTCCGACCCCCGGATAATCTCGAAACTCAAGGCGGCCCGTCCCGGCCCCGACTGCACCCATGTCGCCAGAGCACGCGGCGACAACCCGCCGCCGAACCGCGCCTCAGCCCGAAATCGCGTCAGCAGGCTGTCGAAATCCTGCCCCAGCCGCAACCTATGCGCCGGAATGGCCATCAGCACCGCCAGACGCTGGTTCCACCCCACCAGCCGCGCATCCGCATCAAAGATGCACACCCCCTGGTTCAAATGCTCCAGCGTGGCCCGGATCATGTTTGCCTGACTGTCCAGCAACCGCCCCCGTTCCTGCCGCTCCAGCCGGATCAGATCGGTCACGTCCGTCTGCAGGATTACCGTTCCGCCATCCGGGGTGCGGTGTTCGCTCACCTGCAGCCACCGATCGCCCGTCAGCCGCACATTGAACATCACATGCCGGTCCTGATGCCGCTGCGTGCGCCGCACTGCCCATTCCTGCGGGCCTTCGCCGTCAGGTAGCTCCAGATGCCGCGACCGGCTGACCAACCCCACATAGGCCGCAAACGTCAATCCCGCCTGCAATCCGGCCCGCACATCCGCCATATGCAGACCAAAACGCGAATTGCACATCACCAGCACGTCGCCTGCGTCGAACAGGGCGAACCCTTCCTGAACCGCCTCGATCGCATTCGCCAGATTGCGCCGCGCACTTTCCGTTTCCCGGTTCGCCTCGGCCAGCCGCCCATTGGTCTGGTTCAGCAGCGCAAGCGCACCTTCCAGTTCCCGCGTGCGCGCCCCCACCTGATCTTCCAGCATCGCTGCCCGCTGGAACTGCGCATATGCCGCCCCGCCGTCATCCGTGATCTGTTCCACCCGCCGCATCAACGCCTCGGCAATCGTCAGCAGCTTTGCCGTCTGACGTTCTGGCGCGTCTGTCGGGTCGATCAGGGTCTGGCTCAGGCCGGAGGTCATCTCATTCCCCCGGTGGATACAGGGCTACGCCTGTCATCGTCTGGTTTACATGCATCGAATTCAACTGCTCGCCATAGGTCGAAAATCCCGTCACGTTGTGCGCCCGCAGCAGGCCGGAAATCGCCCCCGTCATCTGTTTCTCCAGCGCCTCCATCCGCCGCAGGATACAGTCCGCCGCCAAAATCGCGATCGGTGCCCCGCTCGTGCCAAGGGCCGTCAGTTCCCGCTCCAGATGCGCCACCATGTCCTGCGGCTCCGCCAGGGTCAGCACCAGACCCTCGTCAATCGCCGAAAAGAAGATCAGATCGCCGTTTTCCGCCACCTGCTGAATCGCGCGCACATGATGCGCCCCCCCGATCCGCACCACCAAAGGATGCGCCGCAAAAGTGAACGTCGTCAGTTGCGCCGGGTCCTTGCCCAACAGCCGCGCATACTCCCGCGCTGCAGGTTCCGCATTGATCTGCCGGACCGACCGGGTGCGCGGGTCCGCCTGCGTCACCACCATGCGCCGATCCGTCGGCACCAGATGATCCAGATTGAACACCTTTGCCCGGCAGTCCGACCGGATCATCGCCAGCACCGCTGCGTTGCGCCGCAACACGCCACCCTGCAGGATAAAAGTCTCGCGGAACCGGGTGCCATCCCCCGCCGATCCCCCGAACAAGGGAACCGGACCCATGCCCAGCGCTAGCGCCGCCGTCAATTCATCCTCCCGGATCGACAGGCCGTCCACCATCAGGAACGCGAATTCATGCGACCAATCGGGCCTATGCACGGCCAGGCCCTGCCGTGACCGGATCAGACGCCCGATCAGATCCTGACGGTCAATCGCATTCAGGTCTGGCACCACCAGCACATCCGCCGCAAAATGGCGCGCCGACAGGCCGACCGCCACGATCTGACCCTCGGCATAACCATCGCTTGAAATCTCGCCGGCTGTCGTGCAGCCAATCACGGGAATACCGTCAAAGGCGTCGTTCAGATGCGCGACCAGCGGCACCAGATCAGCCTCGGGTGATAAAAACACGATCACCACCGCGAACGGACCCATCCCCAGTGCCCGACGCAACTGCTCTGCCGCATCAGGTGCGTGCGCGGCCACATGGGCACGCACCACAATATCCCCCAAAGGATCTTTTGCCTGGACGTTCATAGGGACCTCCCCCAACCACAGCCTAAGCTGCAAGGGGCATCCTGCGCAATGTCAACGCTCTTGCATTTGAACCTCTGCGGTCCCCTTGACGAAAACGCGCCTTGATTTTCGACACTGACTGTCGGGGACGGTCGTTTTGCGCTGGCCCGGCGTCAGGTGCTTTGATCGCCCGTTCCAACTACCATGCCGCTGAACCAAAGCATGCTGGCTCACCGATCCCGGGCACCGAAAAAAAATGCACTTCTCTAAAATAACATTATTTCAATGCTTTAGGTATGTTTGCACGCGTGCAAGGTCTGCCGCCTCATCCCAGGTGAACCGCATCCTGACCGATGCGCAGGACTTGCAGAGAACTGGCCATCCTACCCATTTTCCGGCATCAGCGAGGTAAAGCTCGCCTCGCCCGCCATCAGCACCGCCTGAGTCCGGCTTTGCACCCCCAGTTTGCGCATGATCGCCGTCACATGCGCTTTCACCGTCGTTTCCGCGATGCTCAGATCGAACGCGATCTGCTTGTTCAGCCGCCCCTCGCAGATCAGCTGCAAAATCCGCGCCTGCTGTCGCGTCAGCAGGGCCAACCGCTCCAGCGCCACTTCCCGCGGCGTTGCCGCCGCATTCGGATCGCTCGGCGGAACATACCCTTCCGGCAGATACACCCGCCCCTCGCGCATTGCCTCGAACGCCGCCCGCAGCACCTCGCGCCGCGCCGACTTTGGAACAAACCCCGCCGCCCCCGCACGCAGTGCCGCCCCGATCACCCGGTTGTCGGCAAGGCTCGACACCACGACCACAGGCACCGCACCCACCGCCGCCTTCAACCGGATCAATCCGTCCAGCCCCGTCACATCCGGCAGGTTCAGGTCCAGCACCACCACATCCGGCACCCCGAACATGTCGATCCGGTTCAACGCCGCCTCCAGCCGATCCGCCGTATCCACGCGCGCAATACCCGCCACCGCCCGCAGCGTCATCGCCAACGCATCGCAGAACAGCGGATGGTCATCCACGATCAGGGCAGACTGAAACGGGCGGTTCTGGGTCATGCGGGCTTTCACCTCGGCTGGCTGCTGCAGCCTAACCCCCGCCTGCCCGACCCTGCAAGCAATGGATCATCGCCGCCACAACGCGACATTAATCTTTAGGTTGCAAGGCGGGGCTCAGGTGATCACATCCGGCGCTGTACGCCCTGTAAACTCCGCAATCCGCGCCAATCCGTGCGCCGCCCGGATCACCGGGGCCAGCGCCTCCTGCGGGTCATGGTCAAGGCCACCCGGCCCCGGAACATAGCGTTCAAGATACATCCGCAAGGTCGCCCCTTCCGTTCCCGTTCCCGACAGGCGCAAAACGATGCGCGATCCATCGGCAAAAACGATCCTGATCCCCTGTTTCTGGCTGACAGACCCGTCCACTGGGTCGGTGTAGGCAAAATCGTCCGCCGCCGCGATCCGCATTCCTTCGGCACTTTTTTTCACCAGCCCCGGCAAGGCACCCCGCAGCCGTTCGATCATTGCGTCCGCCCGATCACTCGGCACTGCCTCAAAGTCGTGCCGGCTGTAATAGTTCCGCCCAAAGCTCCGCCAATGCTCTGCCAGAATCTCCGCCACCGATTGCTTGCGCACCGCGAGAATGTTCAGCCACAGCAGGATTGCCCACAGCCCATCCTTTTCCCGGACATGGTCCGATCCCGTCCCAAAACTTTCCTCGCCGCAGATCGTCGCGCGCCCCGCCTCCAGTAAATTGCCAAAGAATTTCCAGCCTGTCGGTGTCTCGAAACTCTCGATCTCCAGCGCCGCCGCCACTCTGTCCGCCGCCGCACTTGTCGGCATCGACCGGGCAATGCCCTTCAGCCCCGCTGCGTATCCCGGCGCCAGATGCGCATTCGCCGCCAGCACCGCCAGACTGTCCGAAGGCGACACATAGATCCCCCTTCCCACGACCATGTTCCGGTCGCCGTCACCGTCGCTGGCCGCCCCGAAATCGGGCGCATTTGCCCCGAACATCTCATCCATCAACGCCTTCGCCCATGT
>JANMDH010000406.1:0-4418 GCA_031376195.1 Gemmobacter sp.
GGAGTTCTGCGAGTCTCTCCTGAGTCATCCGTGGGCGTGCCATTTGGCAAGGGTGTCAATGACTGCCCCCTGATTAACGCACTTATACCTGCCAATGCGCAAGGGCTTTCTCTATCTGGTGGCCATCATGGACTGGTTAACCCGCAAGGTTCTGGCCTGGCGCATCTCGAATACGCTTGAGGCCGAGTTCTGCCTCGAGGCGCTGAACGAGGCCATCCACAACTATGGACGGGCCGAAATCATGAACACCGACCAAGGCAGCCAGTTAATGTCCTTCGACTGGACCGATCGGCTGAAGCGGGCCAAGACCAAGATCTCCATGGACGGCAAAGCCCGCTATCTCGACAACATCTTCATCGAGAGGCTTTGGCGATCCTTGAAGTATGAATGCGTCTACCTGCACGCTTGGGAAACCGGGTCTCAAGCCAAGGCGGGCGTCGGGCGCTGGATCACCTGCTACAACCACTTGCGGCCACACGCCCCCCATGGCGGTCAACCACCCGCCGTGGTCTACTTCAACGCAATCCAAACCGGTCAGCAGGTGCAGGCAGTAGCTTCAATCAGCCGGGAATCTGTCCAAGGACTGGGGAGTAGCTCAGACCGCTGTTTGGAAAGGCATCCGGGGTGACACCAATAGGCATGCAAGCACCAGGGATAAGGTCTATTAGTTCCTACACGATTGGGATCAGGGGGCGTATCATCGGATTTCAATGTCTCGCTACCGTGGCGAGTATCGGAATCACCCCTTCCCGCAGCCTCAACAATTTGTTGCCCCGGCGTTGCCCCGATCAGCCAAGCAACAGAATATGCCAGCAACTACCAAGGATTACTCATTATTTTTCAATATTTTAGATGGTGCCCGGAGACGGAATTGAACCGCCGACACGCGGATTTTCAATCCGCTGCTCTACCAACTGAGCTATCCGGGCGCTGAGGGACTTAACCGTCAGGTTGGGCGGGTTTAAGTCAGGCGGTGCGGGCTGTCCAGAGGGTTTGCGGGAAAATTTGGCGCTTTGTTCCGGGCATCAGTGGCGGGTGTCGTCTTCCTCGCGGGCCTCGTCAACAGGCTCGTCTTCCGTCACGGGAATGACATAGCTGCCGGTCACCCAGCGCCCCAGATCGACATCGGCGCAGCGCCGCGAACAGAAGGGGCGATACTTGGGGTCGGTTTCGCGCGCGCAGATCGGGCAGGTCATGGCAGAACCTTCGACAGCGGCAGGCGGTCACGTTTGCGCACCAGTTCATAGAGGCCAAGCGTGGTCCACCCCGCAAGATGAGTTTCCGCCGCTTCATGCTTGAAGGCGGCGCGGATCACCTGATCCAGGATCGCGCGGTCGCGTTTGGGCACGGGGGCGAAATCGACAACAACCTGGCCCCCGATCCCGCGTAGGCGCAGCTGGCGCGGCAGGTCGCGGGCGGCGGCAATATTCGCCTTGAGCGAGGCGGCGGGGCTGGTATCCGGCCCAGTGTTCACATCCCCCGCCGTCAGGGCGCGCGTCACCTCGATCACCATGCCCGCGCCGCCGGTCAGATCTACATCCGCGACCCGCAGCGCGTCGATCATTTCCAGCACGCCCTGTTCGGCAAAGCTGCCTTCGGTGGCGGCCAGATCATCGGGTTCCGGATCAAGCCAGTCGCGAAAGGCCACTTCATGCGCGCTGGTGCCATCCACCAGCAGTTCGGGGCCGCCTTCGGTATCCGCCAGCACCGCCTGCGCCAGCCCGCGCATCGCGGCAATATCTTCGGCAATCGCGTCGTTTTCAGCATCGGCGCAAGCCGACCGCAGGATCAGGCCCAGCGTAGGCCCGGCACCCGCCATCCCCGCCTCGGCTAGGGTCTGCAATTCGGCCCGCAAATCTTCGTCCTTGATGCGGCGGCTGATGTTCAGGCCGGGTGCGTCCGGTGTCAGTATCGCAAAACGGCTTTTGAACAGCAGGCGCGAGGTGACAGGCAGGGCCTTGCCGGGCTCGGCTGGCCCGGTGACCTGCACCAGCAGGCGCTGACCGGGTGAGAGGCCCGACACCTGCCGCAGAAAGCCCGACCCATCGGGCAGTTTGACGAACATGCCGCCCTGCCCCTTGACCGGGCGATCCGCCACCGCGCGGTAAATCGCACCGGGCAGCGGCGTGTCATCCGCAGGGTCGATCAGCAGTTCCTGCAACTGGCCGTCGACCACCACAGCCGCCGCCTGACGCCCGGCGATTTCATCCAGAACGACGATCCGACCCTTCATTTTTGCCCCCAGACCGGATAACCCGCCGTTGCCAGCATCGCCGCAGTTTCTGCCATCGGCAATCCCATGATCCCGGTGAACGACCCCGAAATCCACGGGATGAAAGCGCCCGCCGCGCCCTGGATGCCGTAGGCACCCGCCTTGCCCCGCCAATCGCCGCCCGCAAGATAAGAATTCAGTTCCACATCGGATAGGCGTTTCATCTTGACCTGGCTTACGCTGTCGCGGACCCAGACGCGCGCGCCCCGCCGGACGGCGACTGCGGTGATCACCGAATGCCTGCGCCCGCCCAGGGCCAGCAGAAATTCCGCCGCCTGCCCCGCATTGTCGGGCTTTCCCAGAATGCGCCGCCCAAGGGCCACCGTCGTATCCGCACACAAGACGATGTCGTCATCCCCCGCCAGCACGGCCAATGCCTTTTCCCGCGCCAGACGCTGCGCGTAAGGCCGGGGCAGTTCGCCCCTTGCAGGCGACTCGTCAATGTCGGGGGGCAGAACCGCATCGGGCACAATGCCCATCTGCGCCAGAATTTCCAGCCGCCGCGGGCTGCCGGACCCCAGGATCAGGCGCATCGAATTACTTGAAACGATAGTTGATACGGCCCTTTGACAGGTCATAAGGCGTCATTTCCACCTGCACCTTGTCGCCCGCCAGAACCCGGATGCGGTTCTTGCGCATCTTGCCTGCCATAACCGCGATCAATTCATGGCCATTGTCGAGTTCAACCTTGAATGTCGCGTTCGGCAGGAGTTCCTTGACGACACCGGGGAATTCGAGAATGTCTTCCTTGGCCATGGTCTCTCCAATAGAGTTTCGCCCGCGACTTGGCGCAGGCACGGGCTGTGCTATGCGCTGGAACGCCGCGCGTTTCAAGGGGGAAATGGGGCGGGTGATGCAGCCGGGGCAAAGCTGCCGTTTTGGTGATCGCGCTGGCAAAAGAGGGTCGCGCCTCACCCCTCGGTCGGCGGTCCGAACCTTGCCAGAATGCGGTCCCGGATCTGATCCCTTGCTTGGCGATAGGCGTTGAGTTTCGCCTCGCGCCCGTCGCCAAGGCCGGTGGGGTCGAGGATGGGCCAGTATTCGACGTTCAGGTGGTAAAAGCGGGTGAGTTCGAGCGCCATGCGCTGGCTGGCGGGGGACAGGGCGATCACCAGGTCGAACTGGCTGAGGTCATCGCCCCAATCCTTCATCTCTTCAAAACTGCGGGAACGGTGGCGCGACAGTTCGATGCCGAGTTCCTTGCAGACACTGATCGAAAAGCCGTCGACCTCCATGTCGTTCCTGACGCCTGCGGATTGGACATAGGCGCGCTGTCCGTAGAATTTCTTCATCAGGCCTTCAGCCATGGGGGAACGGACGGCGTTATGGTCGCAGCAGAACAGGACCGAGGCGGGGAAATCAGTCATGCGTCAGCCCCAGTGCAGAACGCAGATCAGCGTGAACAGGCGGCGGGCGGTGTCGGGATCGACCTGCGCCTTGCCGTCAAGACGTTCCTGCAGGACGCGCGCGCCTTCATTGTGGATGCCCCGGCGGGCCATGTCGATCGCCTCGATCTGGCTGGGGGGCAAGCGGCGGACGGCGTCGAAGTAGGATTCGCAGATCTGGAAATAGTCTTTGACCACCTGACGGAAGGGCCCGAGCGACAAAAGGAAGGCTGCCACCGCGTCGCCTGCTTCGGAGGTCAGGTCGAACACCAGCCGCCCGTCACGGATGGCAAGGTCGAGTTTGTAGGGCCCGGGATGATGCGGACGCCCCTCGCGCAGGGGCAGGGCAAAGCGGTTGTCCTCCAGCAGATCAAAGATCGCAACACGGCGTTCCTGCTCGATCTCCGGCGTGGGCGGGACCAAGCCACGGTCGTCGATAGCGATGTGGCAGAGGCGGGTCATAGGGGCACCATGGCCAGTTGTTCGGCGTCCCAATCGGCGTAGGTTTTGGTCCTGCCTTCAACTTTCCATTCAGTGCGCCCATTTGAAGTGCGCCCCGTGACAACCGCCGCTGCGGCCGAGGGGCTGCTAAAGGCGCAGTTGTCTGTAAACGTGGCGACCTGTGGGCCGATTTGAATAACGCCACTTTCCAAAAGCTTGCGGTGCAAATTATTGTATCCGGAATTGAATTCGGCTGTCCCCTCCCAGTTGTTCCGCGCCTGCGAGCCTTTCAGAACTACAAACTCCCCGTCCACCAAGCG
>JANMDH010000415.1:0-12340 GCA_031376195.1 Gemmobacter sp.
GACCGCGACGACCGAGCTTGTGTCGGGCAGCGGCGCGCCCTTCGCGCTTGACCGGTCGGGCATCCGCATCACCGTGCTGGGCGATGGCCCGGCGGCCGAAATCCGCGGCTGCCCGGCGCCATGAGACGGGCCTGCACCGTCGCGCCTGCGACGAGTGCGGAGCCTCCGGCGGGGATATTTGGACAAAGGTGAAGGGGCAAGGGCGCGTCAGCGGCCCATGAGCCAGTTCCCGAGGTCGGCAAGCCGCGACGGCCGCGCCCCGGGCCGTGCCTCGAGACGGTCTGCGGCGTTCAGCAGGGCATACATCCCCGTCACCCCCAGCCAGCGCAGCGGCTCCGGCTCCCACGCTCGCACGCGCCGGTTCACCCAAGGCAGCGCCGTCAGGTCCGTCACGCGCCCGAGGGTCAGATCCGCCAGCGTCCGGCCCGCCAGGTTCGACGTGCTGACCCCGACCCCCACATACCCGCCCGCCCAGCCAATACCTGTGGCCGGATCAAGCCCCACCGTCGCGCACCAGTCGCGTGGAACGCCCAGCACGCCGCACCAGGCATGGTCGATCCCATAAGGCACCGCCGCCGGGAAATGCCGCGCCAGTATCCCGCGCAGCATCGCCACCGTCGCCACATCCGGGGCGCCGTTCGCATCAATCGCCGACCCGAACTTGTACGCCGTCCCCCGCCCGCCCACCGCGATCCGCCCGTCCCGCGTGCGCTGGCAGTAACAATAGGCGTTGGCGAAATCGCCCATAATCTCATGCCCCTGCCAGCCGATCTGGTCCCAGACCTCGGTCGGCAACACCGGCGTCACCACCTGCGCCGAATTCATCGGCAGCCATTCCCGCCGCGACCCCGGCAGGGTCGCCGTGAACCCTTCGGTGCAGCGCAGGATGGTCCGCGCCCGCACCACGCCCCGGTCGGTCACAACCCGCCCCGGTGCGATCCCGGTCACCGCCGTGCCCTCGACAATCCGCACGCCAAGCCCCGCCACCACCCGCGCCAGCCCCTGCACCAGTTTCGCAGGCTGCACCCGTGCCACCCCCTTGACCTGCATCGCGCCCAGGATCCCCGGTATCCGCACCCGCGCCCGCGCCTGATCCGCCGACAGGGCGAAAACCCGGTCCTGCTCCCCCCAGCCCCGCCTGTGCGCCACTTCCGCCAGCATCCGCCCCTGCTGGCCTGCGTTCACCGCCACCATCAATTCATCGGTCCGCAGAATGTCCGCCTCGATCCCCTCGGCCTCGGCGACCCGGATCACCTCATCCACCGTGCCCCCCATCGCCGCCACCATCGCCCGCACGGCGGCAGGCGAACTCGTCGTCGCATAGCGCTCGTGGTTCCACGCAAATCCCCCCGTCAGCCAGCCACCATTGCGCCCCGATGCCCCAAAGCCTGCAAATTCCTTCTCAATAATCAGCACGTCCAGATCAGGCTGGGCCTGTTTCAGGTAATAGGCCGTCCACAGCCCCGAATACCCCGCCCCGATGATGCAGACTTGTGCGTGTGTATCCCCGTCAAGCGGCGCGCGCCGGGCCGGCAGACCGCCGATATCGGCATACCAAAACGAGACGTGGCCGAGGGTGGGGCTGCGGGGCATGGGCGCTTTCGCTGCGATGGGTGGGGCCAAGCTTTTACCGGGTGCCGCGAAAGATCAAGCGCCGTCTGCCCGGGCGGATGGTATCTCCGGGGCCACCCTTGCGTTACAGTCGAAGGGGACTGTTGCGGTCAAGACGCAGGGTCTGAACCCGTCCCGCATGGCACCCCCAACCGCCGCGTCAACCACTGAACAAAAAGTGCAGCACATCCCCGTCCTTGACCTCATAGGTCTTGCCCTCGACCCGGAACTTGCCCGCCTCTTTCGCCCCCGCCTCACCCTTGCCCGCGATATAGTCGTCATACGCAATCGTTTCCGACCGGATGAAGCCCTTCTCGAAATCCCCGTGGATAACGCCCGCCGCCTGCGGGGCCAGCGTGCCCGCCGGGATCGTCCAGGCCCGTGCCTCTTTCGGCCCCACCGTGAAATAGGTCTGCAGGCCCAGCAGCGCATAGCCCGCCTTGATCAGGCGGTCCAACCCCGCCTCATGCAGGCCCATCTCCTCAAGGAACATCGTCGCTTCGTCCTCGGCCAACTGGCTGATCTCTTCCTCGATCCGCGCCGAAATCACCACCGACGCCGCCCCCTGCGCCTTTGCCATCGCCGCCACCCGCGCCGACTGGCTGTTGCCATCCGCCGCACAGGCCTCTTCGACGTTGCACACGAACAGCACCGGTTTCGACGTCAGCAGCTGCAACAGCCGCCACGTCCGCAGGTCATCTTCCGCCACCTTCACCGTCCGCGCCGGTCTGCCCGCCTCCAGCACCACCTGCGCCGCCGCCAGCAACCGGTCCTGATCGACCATATCCTTGTCGCCACCCTTGATCTTGCGCGCCAGCCCTGCCCGCCGCCGTTCGATGCTTTCCAGATCGGCCAGCATCAACTCCGTCTCGATCGTCTCCGCATCCGCCACCGGGTCGATCCGGCCTTCCACATGCGTGATGTCGCCATCCTCGAAACACCGCAGCACATGCGCAATCGCGTCGCATTCCCGGATGTTCGCCAGAAACTGGTTCCCCAAGCCCTCGCCCTTCGACGCCCCCCGCACCAGCCCTGCGATATCCACGAATGTCATCCGCGTCGGGATGATCAGTTTCGACTGCGCAATCGCCGCCAGCTTGTCCAGCCGCGCATCAGGCACCGCCACTTCACCCACATTGGGTTCAATCGTGCAGAAGGGGAAATTCGCCGCCTGCGCCGCTGCCGTCCGGGTCAATGCGTTGAACAGGGTCGATTTGCCCACGTTCGGCAAACCCACGATACCCATCTTGAAACCCATCTTCGCATCCCTTCGACTGACCGCGTGCTTCTAAGTCAGGGGCGCGGGGTTATCAAGCACAAGGCCCGACCACAGCCCCATTGATCTTGCCCCGGTTTTCCTGCCAATGCTGCGCCAAGATCTAACGCAGAAGGACAGGCCATGGCCGCGCCGCAAACCCGTATCGACCAGACCTTTGCCCGCCTGCGCGCGGCCCGCAAAAAGGCATTCGTCTCCTACATCATGGGGGGTGACCCGGATCTTGCCACCTCGCAGGCCGTGATGAACGGGCTGCCGGGTGCAGGCGTCGACATCATCGAACTCGGCATGCCCTTCACCGACCCGATGGCCGACGGCCCCACGATTCAGCTCGCAGGTCAGCGCGCGCTGGAAGGCGGGATGACCTTGCAAAAAACGCTCGGCATGGCCGCCGAATTCCGCAAGACCGACACCACCACCCCCATCGTCCTCATGGGCTACTACAACCCGATCTATTCGCGCGGCGTTCCGGCCTTTCTGGCCGATGCAAAGGCCGCCGGAATAGACGGCCTGATCGTCGTCGATCTGCCGCCTGAGGAAGATACTGAACTGTGCATCCCCGCCCAGGCCGCCGGATTGAACTTCATCCGCCTTGCCACCCCCACCACCGATGCAAAGCGTCTGCCCAAGGTGCTCCAGAACACCTCCGGCTTTGTCTATTACGTTTCCATCACCGGGATCACCGGGGCCGCTGCCGCCCAACCCGCCGATGTCGCCCCCGAAGTCGCCCGCATCAAGGCCTCCACCACCCTGCCCGTCGTCGTCGGCTTCGGCATCACCACCCCCGATCAGGCCCAGGGCATCGCCAGCATCGCTGACGGCTGCGTTGTCGGGTCCGCCATCGTGAAAGACATCGGCGCAGGATTGGCGGTTGACAAGGTGCTGGCCCGCGTGGCCGCATTGGCCGCAGGGGCACACCGCGCCTAGAAAAAGGACAGCCGATGCACAAAGGCCGGATCGAGGCGTTTTCGGATGGCGTTCTGGCCATCATCATCACCATCATGGTGCTGGAACTGAAAGTGCCCCACGGCAGTGACCTTGCCGCCCTGCAACCCCTGATCCCGGTCTTTCTGTCCTACGTCCTGTCCTTCGTGAATGTCGGCATCTACTGGAACAATCACCACCATATGTTTCAGGCCGTCAAACATGTGGGCGGCGGTGTTCTCTGGGCCAACCTGCATCTTCTGTTCTGGCTGTCGCTCATGCCCTTTGCCACCGGATTCATGGGTGAAAACGGCTTTGCCCCCGTTCCCGTTGCCCTTTATGCCTTTGATCTGGCCATGTGTGCCGTTGCCTACACGATCCTGACCATCGTCCTCGTCCGCCAGCACGGCCCCGATTCCGATTTCGCCCGCGCCCTCGGCTCCGATCACAAGGGCAAGCTCTCGCTCCTTTTGTATCTGGTCACGGTTCCCATGGCTTTCGTCAATGAATGGATCGCCATGGCCCTGATGGCCATCGTCGCCCTGATCTGGCTGATCCCCGATTTCCGTTTTGCCCGCGCCGTCTGACGCCCACCCCTGATTGCACAGCCGCCGATGGACTGGTAAGGCAATCTTACCAATTCAGCGGAAAGTGTCTCCCATGCCCGTCATCACCTGCATCGACGATCTGAAACAGATGCACCGCCGCCGCGCGCCCCGCATGTTCTTTGATTACTGCGAAAGCGGCAGCTACACCGAACAGACCTTCCGCGAGAACACCTCCGACTTCGCCAGAATCCGCCTGCGCCAGAAGGTCGCCGTCGATATGTCCGACCGCACCACCGCCAGCACGATGATCGGCAGTCCCGTTGCCATGCCCGTGGCCCTTGCCCCCGTCGGCATGACCGGCATGCAGCATGCAGATGGCGAAATCCTTGCCGCAAGGGCCGCGCAGGCCTTTGGCGTGCCCTACACCCTGTCCACCATGTCGATCTGTTCCATCGAAGACGTCGCCGCCGCAACCACCGCCCCCTTCTGGTTTCAGCTTTATGTCATGAAGGATCAGGATTTCGTCGCCGCCGCCATCGAACGGGCCAAACGCGCCAGATGCTCCGCCCTTGTGCTGACACTCGATCTGCAAATCCTCGGCCAGCGCCACAAGGATCTGAAAAACGATCTCGCCGCCCCGCCGCGCCTGTCCCTGAAGAACATCCTGAACCTTGCCACCAAACCGGCCTGGTGCCTCGACATGGCCCGCACCCCGCGCCGCAGCTTTGGCAATATCGTCGGTCACGCCAAAGGCGTCGGCAACATGTCATCCCTGATGAGCTGGACCAACGAACAGTTCGACCCGCAGCTTGACTGGTCCAAGGTGCAGAAGATCAAGGACATGTGGGGCGGCAAGCTGATCCTGAAAGGCATCCTCGATTCCGAAGACGCCGCCCGCGCCGCCGATTTCGGGGCCGATGCGATCATCGTGTCCAACCACGGCGGGCGGCAACTCGACGGGGCGCTGTCCTCCATCCGCATGCTGCCCGCCATCAAACGCGCCGTCGGCGACAAGACCGAGGTCTGGCTCGACAGCGGCATCCGCTCCGGCCAGGACATCCTCAAGGCCCTCGCCATGGGCGCGCATGGCACGATGATCGGGCGATCCTACATCTATGGCCTTGGTGCCATGGGTCAGCCCGGCGTGACCAAGGCGCTGGACATTCTGCGCGCGGAACTCGACACCACCATGGCCCTGTGCGGCGAACGCGATGTGCGCAACCTCGGGCGACACAACCTGCTCGTCCCCCAGGATTTCGAAGGGGTCTGGGCGTAATCCCTATTCGGCAAAAGCGTCAGGCTGACTGCCGAACCTCGCGGCGCAGCACTGCCACCAATCCGATCACCCCCAGCAGCATGACCGCCGCGAACACGAACGCCGCCCGCAGCCCGAACAGGCCTGCCAGAAACCCCAATGTCGGCGGCCCGAAGAAATACCCGAAATACCCCAGCAGCGTCGCCCGCGCCACGGCAAGCGCGCGCACCTCCGGCCTTGCCATCTGACCCACCATGGAAAACGCCGTCGGCGCGATCACCGATGATCCCACCCCCATCACGATGAACCCCGCATAGGCCATTGCCGGGCTCACCGCCAAAGCCGCGATCAGCGCGCCCACCGCCGCAATCACCGCGCCCATCCGCAGCAACCGGAACGGGTTCGTCCGCATCAGCAATCCCTGCCCCGCCAGCCGGGCAAACCCCATCGTCAGGGCCAGCGCCGCAGGCCCCATCGCCCCTTCCGACGGGCTGCCCCCCAGCGTCTGCTCGATATGCAGCGCCGACCAGTTTTCCGCCGCGTTTTCCGTCATGAAGGCGATCAGCACGATCCCGCCCCCGATCACCGGCAGCATCCCCAACGCAGCCCCCCCCTGCCCTTTCGGGCGCACCAATCCCCGGATCGCCCCGTCCCGCTCCACCGTCAGCACACCCAGGATCAGCGCGGCACAGGCCATGCTTCCCATCACATAGGCGGGACCCCAACCCAGTTCGCGCAACGCCCCCGTGCCCAGCGCGGCAAAGGCATAGCCAAAGGAATAGGCCGCGTGGCACAGGTTCATCAGCGACACCCCCCGGTCACTTTCCATCACCGCAACCCGCGCGTTCATCAGCACATCCGTCAGACCCGTCGCCGCCCCGCAGGCCATCATCGCCACCGGGAACAGCCAGATCGAATGAACCGACCCCGGCACCGTAAACGCCAGCGCCATCGCCAGCGTCGCCGCAGGCAGCGCCGCCCGCCCCAACGCCGCCCCCACCTGCGGGGCCAGCAGCATCGCCAGAACGGCAGCAATCGGTGTCGTCAGCATCAACAGACCCAGTTGCGTCTCGTCTACGCCCAGTTGCGCTTTCAGGTCCGGCAGCACCGCTGCAAACGTTCCCCAAACGATGCCCATCGCCCCAAAGGACGCCAGCGCCGGTCGCGCGGCTTTCAGGGTGTTCAGCGCGGACATCGGGACAACCTCTGTTAACACCACCCGCCTAACCCGCCCCCGCAATCCCGGCAAGTCGCCCCGCGACATTCGACGTCATCTGCACGCCACCCCCGCCCTCGCCCCGTCCACCATCGCGAACGCCACCCCCGGGAAGGCCCGCGCAACACGCCCGCCGCGAACACGCCAGGCACCGGGGTCTGCAACCCCACCTCGCCCGCCGCGCCGTTGCCGATCTTAGCAGCGCAATGGATATGCCCCACACACGTGAAAATTCCCGCTTTCCCTGCCGCCGAATCCCCGCTATAGCCCCCCGGTCGCACCGCACACCCTTGGAGGGCGGTGGACTTATTTATATATGGAGAACCTCGAATGGCTGGTGAGATCCCTGATCTTGTCGCCGAGGTACGGATGGGGACAGGCAAGGGGGCCGCTCGTCAAGCTCGTCGTGAGGGCTACGTACCCGGTATTGTTTATGGCGGCGGAACAGACCCCGTTGCGATCAACATAAAGTACTACACTCTGCTCAAGCGCCTGAAGGCAGGCCGCTTTTTGCAAACCCTCTTCAACCTCAAGGTTGAAGGCCAGGAAGACGTCCGCGTCATCTGCCGCAATGTGCAGCGTGACGTGGTCAAGGACATCCCGACCCACCTTGACCTTCTGCGTCTGCGCCGCACCTCGCGGATCGAACTGTTTATCCATGTGACCTTCATCAACCATGAAGATTCGCCCGGATTGAAACGCGGCGGCACGCTGACCGTGGTTCGCCCCGAAGTGGAACTTGATGTGCTGGCAGGCGATATTCCTGACCACATCACGGTTGACCTTGCCGGTCTGAACATCGGCGATGTGATCCATATCAATGACGTTGTCCTGCCCGAAGGTGTGAAAGCGACCATCGACCGGAACTTCGTGATCGCCAACATCTCGGCCCCGTCGGGCCTGCGGTCCACCGACAACGACGAATCAGAAGAAGCCTGATCAGCACTTTTTCGGCACTGCATTGCGGCGGCACAGGGTAAACCTGCGCCGCCGCTTTCGTTTCCGGATGCCCGAACGGCCGACACGCCGGCATGCGCCGTAAGTCGTATTTCCCCGAATCCCCCCATCCCTTACTTCTTTCGTGTGCCCCGGTCGCAAGACCGTGGTCACCAACATCCGCAGTATGTCGCAATCGCCCGCGATCAGTTTCAGAGTTTAACGGGAGCAAGACCATGCCAAACGATCTGACATCGACCCTTGACGCAATTTTGCAGCGCGTCACTACCGGACCCAACCGCGTCCCAGGTGTTTCAGCGATGGTCACAGACCGTTCTGGCACAATTTATGAAGGCGCTGCCGGCAAACGCGTCATGGGCGAGGCGGCGGATTTTACCACCGACACCACCTGCGCGATCTTTTCCACCACAAAGGCGATCACCGCCACCGCCTGCCTGCAGCTGGTCGAAGACGGCACGCTGGACCTTGATGCCCCCGCCAAAACCTACATCCCCGCCATCGGGAAGTTACAGGTGCTCGACGGCTTTGATGCGAGCGGCAACCCCAACCTGCGTGTGCCAAAACGCGATATCACAACGCGGATGTTGCTGCTGCACACTGCTGGCTTTGGCTATGACTTCTTCAACGAAAATTACAACCGATTGGCCCAAAAGCATGGCCAACCCTCAGTGATCACCTCCTCTCATGCGGCGATCAATACGCCGTTGCTGTTCGATCCGGGGGAACGTTGGGAATATGGCTCGAACATTGATTGGGCCGGTCAGGTCGTCGAAGGGATCACAGGCAAACGTCTGGGTCAGGTGATGCAGGAACGCATTTTCACGCCGCTCGGCATGGAAAATACCGCCTTCAAGATGACCCCGGCCATGCGCAGCAAATTGGCCCGCATTCATCAACGCGAGGCTGACGGCACGCTCACACCGCACCTGACACTGGAACTGCCTCAGGACCCCGAAGTGCAGATGGGTGGACATGGCCTCTATTCCAGCACCTTGGATTACATGCATTTCATCCGCATGTGGCTGAACGACGGCATGGGCCAGCATGGGCGGGTGCTAAAGCCCGAAACCGTGGCGATGGCGGTCAAGAACGGGCTGGGCGACAAAAAGATCATCGGCTTGCCCGGCGTGATCCCCTCCCTGTCGAACAATGCGGAATTCTTCCCCGGCATGCCAAAGTCCTGGTCCTTGCCATTCATGATCAATGACGAAACTGCCCCCACCGGCCGCCCTGCAGGCGCGCTGGCCTGGGCAGGTCTGGCCAATCTCTATTACTGGATCGACCGTGAAAACGGAATCGGCGGTTTCTGGGCCACCCAGATCCTTCCCTTTGTCGATGCGACATCCGTGGTTGGCTATCTGGATTTCGAAACGGCCGTCTACAACAGCATGGCGCAGCGCAAGGCAGCCTGAAAACCTGACGGCGGCCCTGCCCACCCGCGGGGCCGCACCTCTGGCGCTGGATCAAAACCCGCGCTAATCTCATGGCATGAAACTGTTTGTTGGCCTTGGCAATCCCGGCGCGAAATATGCGGGCAATCGGCATAATGTCGGGTTCATGGCCGTCGACAGGATCGCCGCCGATCATGGTTTTGGCCCCTGGAAAGCCGCCTTCAAAGGGTTGCTCGCCGAAGGCCGCCTCGGCCATGAAAAGGTGATCCTCCTGAAACCCCAGACCTTCATGAACCTCTCCGGCGAAAGCCTGCAGGCCGCGCTTGCGTTTCACAAACTCCCCCTCGCCGATGTCACCGTGTTCCACGACGAACTCGATCTCGCCCCCGGCAAACTCCGCTTCAAACAGGGTGGCGGCCATGCGGGCCACAACGGCCTGCGATCCATCCACGCCCATTTGGGCGACGCATACGCGCGCGTCCGGCTGGGTATCGGCCACCCCGGCCATAAGGATGCCGTTGCGGGCTATGTCCTGAATGATTTCACCAAAGCGGATGCCGATTGGCTCGACGATCTTCTGCGCGGCATATCGGACGGTGCCGTCGCCCTTGCCGAAGGCAGCCCCGAAAAATTCATGACCACCGTCGCCCTGCGCACCACGCCTGCCCGCCCCTCGAATGCCGATCCGCGCAAGTTGGCTGCCGAACCACGGCCAGCCCCATCAGAACCCGAACCCGACCCCCGCAACCCCATGCAGCGTCTGCTGGATCGCTTTCGATAGTCAGGAACCCCCATGCCCGATGATCGCCTCCCCTCCGTCAACGTCCTTGGCACCGTGCTGGAACGTTGTTCCACAACACCCCTCACCGGCTTCTATCGCAATGGCTGCTGCGACACCGGCCCGATGGATCAGGGCCAGCACACTGTCTGCGCCATCATGACCGACGAATTCCTCGCCCTCTCGAAATACCTTGGCAACGACCTCTCCACCCCGCAGCCCCAATACGGTTTTGCCGGCCTTAAACCCGGCGACAAATGGTGCCTTTGTGCCGGGCGTTTTCTTCAGGCCCATCACGAAGGGGCCGCCCCTCAGGTCCGCCTTGCCGCCACCCATGCCCGCGCCACCGATGTCGTCCCGCTCGACATCCTGCAGATTTACGCCGCCGATTGAAGCTTTGACGTCACAGGTGCCGCATCCCGCATCAGATCGTCGATGAACAGGCTTAACAGTTGTGACCGCCCCGTCACCCCTGCTTTGCGGTAAATCGCATTCGTCTGCGCCTTCACCGTGCCTTCGCTGGTTTCCCGCAATGCCGCGATTTCCGCCGTCGACATGCCCTTCACCGCGAACAAGGCCACATCCCGTTCGGCGGGCGTCAGTCCCCATTCCGCAAATCGTTCCGTCAGTACATCCATGAACGCCGCCGATGCCAGCCGCAGGCGTTCTTCCGCCCGGTTGCGCCCCCGCAGCGCCCGGATAAGCGTGACCGTCCCCGCAGCAACCCCCAGCAGCAAACCCAGCGCCGCCCCGATTTCCAGTATCTCCCGCGATTGCCAGCTAAGCGGAACTGTCCAGAACCCGATCCACGACGACAGGATGTCGAAAATGAAGAAAAACGCACTGACCACCTGAATGATCAACGCTGCAAACACCGCCAGCGGCAGCCCGGAAAACAAACCGCGCATCCCGCTATTCCTTGATTTCGTCGTCAGGCGTCACCGGCGGGTCATCCGGCGGCACCCCCGGCCCTTCATCCCCGATGGCCCCGCCGCCGTTACCGTCGTCCGATATGTCAACGCCCGTTCCGCCCCCACCACCTGTCCCATCAGGTGGGTTCCGGTCCGGCTTGTCCGGCGTCTGATCGCGGTTCGGCCTGCCGCCATTCCCGGCCGGCAGGCGGATCACGGGCGCACTGCCCCCGTCCCGCCCATCGGCCATTTCCACATCCGCCCGGAAATAATCGCGCAATACCTCGCCCGTGTTCGGATTCAGCACCACTTCGCGTTGTCCCGTCTCGTCAAATCCGATGATCAGAATACGCCCCAGCCAGGTCCGCGTCATCGTGATCCGATCAAATCCCTGTTCGCGCAGTTGCGCCACGATACTGTCCGACAATGGGTCGGCCATCGCCCCGGTTGCCGAAAACAGCACAGCCCAGATGACGGCCCGACCGGCCTGAACAACCATCCGCAATGCGACCCTCGTTTCCAACATTCCACCCGTGTTTCCCGTTGCAGAGTATCACCTGCCTTTCGGAAAACAGCAAAGACAACCACAGACACCACAGCCGTCTCTGCCGCCTCCTAAACTTTGGTTTATGCCTTGGATCGCCAATCCTCAAGGTCGCTGCGAAATCCGCACACCCACATACCGTCCACATAAGACATCCTCCGCGAATCATCTCCGCCTCTACAGGCATCCACCCCAACGCCTGACGAATGTCTGATTACAAACTGCCCGTCCTACGTTCAGCAGCCGCAACTTCGCATTAAAAATTGTCAACATATCACAACAACCGTCCATTTTTGCCCGAGGCTACGCCGCAGCGCAGCATACTGCAGGGATTATGGGTTCAACTGATCCGGACAGATCCCTGTCTTTGGAGATTGCACCCCGCACCCTCCAGCACGTTGTGTTTCATTCAAAGAGGAGCATTCGCCGTGCCTGATCTTTTCAGCCCCTACACCCTCAAGGACGTGACCCTGCGCAACCGCATCGTCATGTCCCCGATGACCATGTACAGATCCACCGATGGCCTGATGAACGACTATCATGTCATGCTCTACGGGTCCCGCGCGGCGGGTGGATTCGGCCTGATCTTTCCCGAACAGCTTGCCATTCAACCTGATGGCCGCACCACGCCCAACTGCGGCGGCATCTATGATGACGCGCAGGTGCCGGGGCTGCAGCGCGTCACCTCGATCATCAAGGATATGGGCAGCGTTGCCGCCATTCAACTGGGTCACACCGGGCGCAAAGGCAGCGAAACCAAACCTTGGGAAGGCGGTCATCAACTGCCCCCCGATCACGCCGATGGCTGGCAGGTCCGCGGGCCGTCGGCCATTCCCTATGGCGGCAAGTATTCTTATCCGGTTCATGAAATGACCGTCGATGAGATAAGGGACATTCACCGCAGCTATGCCGATGCCGCCCGCCGCGCC